>JAGMDK010000477.1 GCA_023128695.1 Phycisphaerae bacterium | reverse complement strand
GTGGCACGGCCGTGTCGGCCGTGAATACCTGCGACTTGTACACGGCTGACACAGCCGTGCCACCCATCAAGCGGACTTGCACACGGCTGACACAGCCGTGCCACCAATCAAGCGATGCGTGACAGAGCACTGGATACGATGCAAACAGCGTGGGAAACTACATTTGCATCTGTGAATCCGCCGCCAGAGCGGATATCCTATCTCATGTTGACGGTATACCGTCAGATATGGCGAGCGGGTTGCGGTCCCCGCCAAGTCTCCAACACGTGTGAGAACTCCGGCGCGGCCCCTGCCGAACCGGTTCAGGAGAATAACGATGCCCGGCACGCTCCGGCAGGTTCGACTTGGCCTATTGCTCCTGGGGGCGTTGACTTGGGCAGCTTCCGTTGCCGCGCAGCCCCCCGACTACCCTCCCACGCCCAGCCGGCCCGTCATGGAGGAGTTGCACGGCGAGACCATTGTAGACCCCTATCGCTGGCTGGAAGACGGGAACGATGCCGAGGTCCAGGCCTGGACCACGGAGCAGAACCGGCTTACCCGCCGCCTGCTGGACCGCTTCGAGGACCAACGCGCTCAACTCAAAAAACAGCTCCGGGAGCTGCACGCCGTCAATGTCTGCTCAGCACCCAAAATCTTCGGCGACCGGTTTTTCTTCCTGAAGCGCAACGGGCTGCAAAATCGCGCCGTGCTGTACGTCCGTGAGGGCAGCCTAACGGCCGAGCCGCGGGTCGTGCTCGATCCCAACGAGTTCAGTGCGGACGGGACCGTCTCGCTGGACTGGTGGTATCCCTCGCCGGACGGCGCGCTGCTCGCATACGGCAAATCCACCGGCGGCTCGGAAATGAGCACGCTGTACCTGCGGGACGTGAAGACGGGTGCCAACCTCGACTTGGTCATCCCCCACACACGTCACGCCGCGCTGGCGTGGGACGCCGACGGCGGCGGCTTCACCTACACCCGCTACCCCGCGCCCGGCACGGTCCCCGCCGGCGACGAACACTATTACCGCCACATTTACTACCACAAGCTCGGCTTGGTAGTAAATGGGAGCGACTGGAACGATGATCCCAAAATCTGGGGCGCGGGTCAGCCGAAGGAGGTGCCGGCTGAGGTCAGCAACTCGTCCGACAACCGCTATCAATTCCTATCCGTCTCGTTCGGCTATGCCCGGAACGACCTGTACGTCCGCAAGATGGGCACGCCGGACTTCCGCCCGGTCGCCGTCGGTCTGAACGGGCTGTTCGACGCCGACGCGCTCGGCGAGCGGCTATTCATCCACACGAACCACGAGGCGCCGCGCTACCGCATCGTTGTCGCCGACGTGAGCGGATCTGCGCCGGAGAACTGGCAGGACGTGATCCCCGAGCAGAACGGCGTGATCCACGACTTCGCGCTCGCGGACGGCAAGCTCGTTGTCCACGTCATGGAAAATGCCTATTCACGCCTGCTGATCTACGAGTCCGACGGCAAGCTGATCAAGGAAATCGAGCTGCCCACGCTCGGCAGCGTCCGCGACATCAACGGCCGCCCGGATCGCAGCGAGCTGTTCTTCCGCTTCGAGTCGTTCGCCCATCCGCCGGTGGTGTTCCATTACGACCTGCGGGAACACACAATGAACGTGCTCGACCGAATGGCGGTTGACGCCGATCTCGAGCAGTACGAAACCCGGCAGGTCTGGTTCAACTCCCAGGACGGCACCCGTGTGCCGATGTTCGTCACCCATAAGAAGGGCCTGGAGCTCGACGGCCGCAATCCCGCCATCCTGCACGGCTACGGCGGCTTCAACATCAGCCTGAAGCCGACCTTCGAGCGCGACTGCCTGCCCTGGCTCGACCACGGCGGGGTCTGGGCGGTCGCGAACATCCGCGGCGGGGGCGAGTTCGGTCAGGATTGGCATCTGGCCGGCCGGCTCGAAAAGAAACAGAACTGCTTCGACGATTTCATCGCTGCCGCTGAAAAGCTGATCGCCGACGGGTATACCAGCCCGGAGCGGCTCGGAGCCGTCGGTGGCAGCAACGGCGGGCTGCTGACGGGGGCCATGCTGGTGCAGCGGCCGGACCTGTTCCGGGCCGTGGTCTGCGCGGTCCCGCTGCTCGACATGATCCGCTATCACAAGTTCGCCCTGGCCCGCTTCTGGATCCCCGAGTACGGCACGGCCGAGGATCCCGAGCAGTTCAAGTTCCTCCACGCCTATTCGCCCTACCACCACGTCACGGCGGGCGTGGCCTACCCGGCGGCGCTGTTCCTCACCGCCGCCGGCGACTCGCGGGTCGATCCGCTACACGCCCGCAAGATGGCCGCCCGGATGCAGTCCGCGACCGTCTCGGATTCCCCCATCCTGCTCTGGGTAGAATCCCAAGCCGGCCACGCCAACGCCGCCAAACCGCTCTCTAAGTACATCGACGACCAGGTCGACCTCTGGACCTTCTTCATGTGGCAACTCGGCGTCTTCGACCAAGCCGCCCAGACGCAGCCGGCGTCAACGATGCCTGTAATGTTGAACGAAGCAAGAAACGAGCAAGACCGGCGACAAATGCATAGATAGAGGGCAGCAGAAAACCGGTTGCCTACTCTTCGTGTTCTTCGTGCCCTTCGTGGTTCAATTTCCAACCACATTCGAGTCGGCAGACGACTGTCTTGAGTTCGCGCCGAGATAGGCTTTGATGTGGTCCAGGAACCGGGCCCCGAAACTCTTGAGCTTGGTCTCGCCGACGCCGTGCACGGCCAGGAATTCCTCGGGCGTCCGCGGCCGGCGGCGGGCCATGTCACGCAGGGCGGCGTCGCCGAAAATAATATAGGCCGGGACGCCGCGCTCGACCGCGATCGTCCGCCGCAGCTCACGCAGGCTCTCGAACAAGCCGCGATCGACATCCTCCCACGACTCAGCTTGAATCTTGGTCGCCTTCACGACCCGCTGCTTGGGCAGCACCAAACGTACGTGCCGCTCGCCGCGCATCACCTCCCACGAGGCGGCGTTGAGCTTGAGGATCGGGCGGTCGGAGTGGGTGCGGTTGAGCACGCCCTGTTCGATGAGCTGATACACCAGGTTCATCAGCTTCTTCGCGTCGAGGTCCTTGAGCAAGCCGAAGGTGCTGAGCCGGTCGTGGCCGAAGGAGCGGACCTGCTTGTCATTCGAGCCGGTTAGCACTTTGACCACATGCCCGACGCCGAAACGCTGCTCCACCCGGGCCACGCACGAAAGGATCTTCTGGGCGATCACGGTGGCCTCTTGATCGACTTCGCCTTCGTCCAAACAAACGTCACAGGCCTCGCAATTGGGCTTCTCGTACGGCTGCCCGAAGTGCTCCGAAAGCACTTTGTGGCGGCAAACGAGTCCGGCTGCATAGGCCCGGATGTGCCCCAGCAGCTCGAGCCCGGCCGCGATGACCTCCTCCGAGCGCTGCGCGTCTTCAGCACTCCTGCGGATCAGCGCCTCCCACCGCAGGGCATCCGCGGGCGAATAAAACAGCACGCATTCCGCTTCGAGCCCGTCCCGGCCGGCTCGGCCCGTTTCCTGTTGGTAATGCTCCAGCGACTTGGGTAAGGCGGCGTGGACGACACAACGGACGTCACTGCGGTCGATCCCCATGCCAAAGGCCACGGTGGCGACTACCACGTCGATTTCCTCACGGGCAAAACGCTCCTGCGTCGTCCGTCGCAACTCCGCCCCCAGCCCCGCGTGGTAACAGGCGGCTCGGGCGCCGGCGGCTTGCAGCCACGTGGCCAGATGCTCGGTATCCTTGCGCGTGATGCAGTACACGATGACGGCCTGGCCGCGGTGCCGCTCGATTACTTCAAGAATCTGCCGATCCGAATCGATCCGCGGGATCACGCGATAGATCAGATTGGGCCGATCGAATATACCGACCAGCGTCGTCGGCTGCTCGAGTTGCAACTGTGCCACGATATCCTGCCGGACGCGTTCGGTGGCCGTCGCGGTGTAGGCGTGAATGCTGGCCTTTGGATAACGCTGCTTGAGCACGGCGAGTCGGCGGTACTCCGGGCGGAAATCGTGCCCCCAATGACTGATGCAGTGGGCCTCGTCAATCGCAAAAGCGCGGACGGATAGGCGTTCGAGCAGCTCCACGAAGCCTGGCGAGAGGAGCCGTTCCGGCGCTACGAAGACCAAGTGCGGGCGACCGGCACGGATTTCCTTTTCAATCTCCCGCTGGAAGATGGCCGGCAGCCCGCTGTGTAGGGCCACCGCCGGGTAGCCGCACTGCCGCAGGCCGTCGACCTGGTCTTTCATCAGCGAAATCAGCGGCGAGACCACCACGTCCGTGCGGCCGGCGAGCGCGGGCGGCACCTGATAACAAAGTGACTTGCCGCCCCCGGTCGGCAAGACCACGAGCGAATCACGTCGCTGCAATCCGGCCTGGATGGCCTCTGCTTGCAGCGGACGCAACTCATCGTAGCCCCAATAGTGGTGAACGGCCGCAAGAATAGCCGACAAAGTGGCAGATTGGGCGTCGGCAACGACACTCATAAGCAAAATGCTAACGTCTTCAGGTCCCCGCTGCCACAACAGGTTACGGGATAGGTTCTGATCAGCCGCCGGGATTCTGCGATAGCAGGTTCGCGATTTCTTCGGCGGCCTCGATCCAGCGCGCGCTTCCGGGGTAGAACAGGGCATCCGGGCGCCCCTCTAGGGCCTCCATTATCTGATGCACCTGATCGTATTCCCAGTAGCAGTAATTCCAACACCCGAAATAAATAATGGGCAGGGGCGGCTGGGAGGCCAGCGACTCCAGCATCGCCCGAAACAGTTCCATCAGCGGCTCCGACGAAGTGGGGGGGCCAGCGTAACTGTGATCGACGAACCGGCAGCTCAACTCCTCCTCGACTACTTCGCAAAGCGCACGGGATCGGTGCACGGCCGACGGGGTGCCCCAGGCCAGGGACGGGTACCAGATGATCTTCACATCGGGCGGCAGATACGAGAGGCCTGTCCGTAACTGTTCAAAGTCGATCTCGCACTCCCCATTTAAGTACGCCCGCAACGCCAGTTCATTCTCAAGAAGCACGAATGACTCCCCGGCGGCAGCGGCCACCTCGGCCACGTCCGCGCTCAGCAACATCCAGCCTTCGAGCGAATCGAAGCCGGTATAGCCGAGGCGGCACGAGGTGGTGAGCCCGGGAATGATATCCATGTCGGGGACCAGCGCTGCCAACTGGGGGTACAAGTATGCCTTTTCCGGCGACGTGGACACCACGGCCGTGTCGGTCACGCGGCGCCAGATCTGGAGCCCGGCCGCGGCATGATTGATCTCATCCGCGTCGGCTGTTAAGGCCTCCAGCCAGGGGACGATCAACGGCTGCGTCACCGGCTTGTCAACCTGAACATCGACCCGGATCTGGAGGGACTCGCGAGCCAGCACGCCGAAACACGTTACATGTGAACCGGTAACGAGCGGGCCGCGGTCAACCGTGACCTCAAGCGTGATGGTTTCCAGCGGCAGCAGTTCTGCTTCGTCCGGCTCGATCGTGAGCCAGCCATCGACAGAGGAAATGGTGTATGTGACGCTGTTCAAGTCGATGTTTTGGATGGTGAGCGCCAGCGTCTGGTGATCTGTTCCAAAATTCAACTCGTGAACATGGGTGATCAGGACCGGGCTCTGGCTTGGATCGGGCAAGACCCCTCCCTCTCCACCTTCCTCCTCGCCGGCAGCGAAGCCCGCGAGCGAGGCAACCAGCAACACTGAAGCAACAATGTCCGCGACACGCTTCCAAGAGGCACGCCTAGCCAAGAAGAACATAGATTCTTTCCCTTCTTGTTCCTGTTCCTGGAACGCTTTCGGACAATCCTTCCGAATCGCACTCCACTCCAAAAAGAGCGCGCATCACCAGCGCAACCTTCTGCAGAAAAAAGGCAAACTGCCCTCCGATGCGCAATGGCGAGATCTCCAGCACCAAGATCACACCCACGAGGACACACCTAGGAACGTTTCGGCGCGACCGCTGATAATTTAGGATTACCTGCTTCTACCCCGCTCCCAGAATGTCCTGCGTCACGCTGGGCGTACTACCACGCCTGTGAAGATGGGACGATCGAGGCCGGGTCTTTGGCGAAACGGCGCGCCACCTCAGTGCTGATAATACCACTTTTGACGAGCCGTTGCAAGTCCTCGTCGAGCGAAATCATGCCGTCACGCTTGCCCGTTTGCAGGGCGGATTCGATGGATTCGATCTTTCCGGACCTAATTGCCACCTGTACCGGTTGATTGACATGTAATACTTCCAGGGCCAACGCCCGTTTCTCGCCCTCGTCCGCGGCCGGCAAGAGATGTTGGCAAACGACGGAGCGGAGGCTCATGGCGAGCTGTCCCCGAATGTCGTCCTGGGCTTCCTGCGGGAAAATGTCCACCAGCCGCGTCAGGGCACCCTTCGCATCGCGCGTGTGCAGAGTCGTCAGGATGAGATGGCCGGTTTCCGCCGCGCTAAGTGCCATCTGCGCCGTCTCCCGGTCGCGAATCTCACCGACCAGAATGACATCTGGATCCTGCCGCAGGCCGTGTTTGAGACCGTCGGCGAATGAGTCCACGTCGCGCCCGACCTCTCGCTGAGTAACAATGCCCCCCTTACCGGAACTGTGGATGTACTCGATTGGCTCCTCGACCGTGAGCACGCGCTTGATGGCATCCTGCCGCAATAAGTTGACGAGCGCGGCCAGGGTGGCGGTTTTGCCCGAGCCCGTGACGCCGGTGATGATGACGAGTCCGTTACCGTTGGAAACGAGGCGCTGGGCTAGTTCCACCGGGAAGCCCAGCCACTCGAATGAGGGGATTTCGTTCGGGATGTGCCGCAGGCAGCCGCACCACTCGCCCTGCGCGAGGTAGACGCTGGCTCGAAAACGATACGGTACCCCTGCTTGCACGAGCGAGACGGAGCAATCCAGGTTTTTGCTTTCGTCTATTAGATCCCGAGAACGCTCAGGGATCAGCGACGCGACCATCTGTTGCGTCTCTTGGGCATTGAGGACCTGCTCGCCCGCCAACCGGAGTTGGCCATGGATGCGAAATGTCGGCCGATAGCCGGGCACCAGATGCACGTCGGAGGCGCCGCGCTCGACCGCGGCCTCCAGCAAAGCCAACAATTCAGCGGAGGGCATCGCGTCTTCACCGTCTCCATTGCCGCGGGTCTGGTCGAGAGCCTCCTCGATCGCCTCGGGCCCCATGGCAGTTACGTCTACTTCAAGCATAACAGGATATCCGAATTCAAGGGCTGCCGGCGGGGCACATACTCACCGCCGGCCGGGTGGCATCTGCGTTGATGCGGCCGACCTTTGTACAATGTCGGCGCAAATCAGTTGCGGCTGGCGTGGAATAGGGGACAAATAAAACGACCGATAATTAGTGATGGGTGGGTGGGGCGGATGAGCGGGATGCGGCGGATGAGCGGGAGGGCGGGTAAGCGGGAGGGCGAAGCTCCCGCTGAGCCGCGGCGCGGAATGCGTGCCATTGCTCTTGAGCAGTGCCCAAGCGACCGCGGGTCAGAAAAGACACTGCTCAAGAGCAGTGGCACACACGCCGAGCGGGAGGGCGAGGCTCCTGCCGAGCCGCGGACGCGGGAGGGCGAGGCTCCTGCCGAGCCAGGGACGCCGCGGCTCAGCGGGAGCTTCGCCCTCCCACATCCGCGGCTCAGCAGGAGCTTCGCCCTCCCACATCCGCGGCTCAGCGGGAGCTTTGCCCTCCCTTGAGCTTCGCCCTCCCTTCCCATGGCACTACCCGTCAAGCAAGGGCAAACAGAGCACCAACTCAAGGCTTTTCAGACCGGTCGGCGGCAGCCAACTCACGCGGCCAAGGCACGTTCGCCGCCAGCTTCACCCGGATCATCAGCAGGGCCGTCTCGAGTTGCGGATCAGTACCCGGGGCCTCGTAGGGGTCCGAGTCCAGGAGCTTGATGTCCTCGTCGGTCAAGAACGGGGGTTCGTCGTCCTCCTCGTCCTCGTCATCCTGGTGCGCGGCGAGAAGCTTCTCCAACTCCCCCTCGCTCAGGGCCTTGTTTTCGCCGTCGGCATCCTCGTTGTGGATGATGAACGTTTCGCGCTGCTGTTCGAGGACCCGGCGAATTTCCTTCGGAGTGAGCTTCACCTCCCAATCGGGCTCGATGCCCCAAGTCTCCGCGTCAGGCTGCTTGTGCGGGCTGCGCCCGCTGGGCAGGTAGTACAGGGCGGTCGTGAGCCGCAACTTCGCCTCGCTGCCACCCAGCGTTCGAATGTGCTGCACGCTGCCTTTGCCGAAGGTGCGCTCGCCCAGCACGATGGCGCGGTGGTGATCCTGCAAGGCGCCGGCGAGAATCTCGGACCCGCTGGCGCTGCCCTCGTTGACCAATATCACCAGCGGCACATCCTCATAAAGCGCTTTACCGGCGACGCTCCGCAGGGTATCAGAAGACAGCCGGCCGCGGGTCGAGACGACTTCGCCGCGTTCGAGGAAATGGCTGACCACGTCCACCGCCACGTCGAGCAGGCCACCCGGGTTGTAGCGGACGTCGAGCACCAGTCCTTTCATGCCCTGCGCGTGAGCATCTTCGAGGGCGCGGGTCAATTCATGATGCGAGGCGGGCAGGAAGCTGGTCAGCCGGATGTACGCAATACCCGCCTCCTCGTCCAACATGTAGTTCCAGGCATTGGCCTCACTCGGGACACGTTCGACGCCCCGGACCGAGGTTTGGACGATTTTCCGGCGAACGAGCTTGAACGCGATTTCTTCACCGGTCCGTGGGCGGAGCATCGTGAGGATGACCTCGGTGCCGGCCGGACCCGAGATGTTATCGACCGCGTCCAACGTGGTCCAACCCTTGGTGCTCTCGCCATTTACGGCGATGATGATGTCGTCGGGCTGGATCCCGGCCTCCAGCGCGGGTGAGTTCTCCAGGGGAGTAATGACTTTCAGGCGGCGGTTGCGTTCGTCCACGCCGAGTTGGATGCCGACGCCTTCAAACCCGCCCATAATGCTTTTTTCGAACGCCTGCGCCTCGGACGGCCAGTAAACGCTCGTGTAGTCGTCGAGTTCCTGGTAGACGCCCTCGAGAAATTCGACGACCAGCAGCCCCTCGGGAATCTCGATGCTCCCCCGATTCAGATCATGGAGCTGTTTTGAGAGCCGGATCAGGTCCTGATAGCCGTAGTGCTCGGCGGCCTCGATTTCCGCGCGACGCTCCTCCAGGCCGCGCAGAAAGTGCTGCCGCAGAGCCGGGTTTCCAAGCCCGTCGAGGAATTCGTAGAGTTTCTTGGTGTTGCCGAGCGTCGTGAGGTTGTCGAGCGCGCCGCCGCCGGCCTTCTTGAAATCCGGTTCCTCGTAGTACAGCCGATCGATCAGACGCACGGTTGTTTGGAGCAGTTTTCGGTTTACGCCCTCGACGTGTTCCCGCATGGTCTCCTCGTCTTTATAGAACTCTTGGATGCGGGCGTGGCGGAGGGCCTGCTCGTGTAACAGCTCGAACTCCTCGTCCTCGGGGTGGATGCGATGCAGTAAAGCGTAGTGGCTCAAGGCCTTGACCCAGCGCTCATTCCGCTCGCACTCTCGGGCGGCCTCCTGGCAGCGCTGCGTCAACTCCCGCACCCAGGGCAAAGCGGCGTACCGGTCCGGATCGGCGGCATAGGGCGCGGCTTGGGCGGCAAACGTGAGGGCCAGGGACAGATTGTCCTCCGCCAGTGCCGTGCGCGCGTGCTCTGTATTCCACTCAAACGTTTGGGCCTTGAGCTCTTTCCGCGAGGCGACGATGTCGTGGTGCGAGGCCAGCCAATCGTTGACCCGGACGGCGTCGGGAGAGGCGTTATTCTGGAGCAGGCGGCTCACTTCGGCCTGCCCGGTTTCGAAGTTGCCCCGCAGGATGGTGGCGTACGCCGTGTCGAGCGCGTCGTTTGCAGCCGCGATCCAGGCCGGCGTCAGCAGGAGGCCGACGAGCAGTGCCAGTCTCACGTAACGTGTTGCCATTTCCTCACTTCCTTTCAAATCGTCGGCGCGCGGCAGGCCGGCGCGGATTGTCAGTCAAGGGCTTTTCAATCCCGACCCTATTATATGACGGTACGAAACGACTGGACAGGTCGCAAAGTTTCGCCTCGCAAACCGCGACAATTTCAGACAAAAAATCCATGCATCACTTGGCGCGGCCTTCGGCCGCAGCCAAAGAGGATCGAGGATCGAGGATTGCGGATCGGGGGAAAAGGGG
>JAGMDK010000476.1 GCA_023128695.1 Phycisphaerae bacterium | reverse complement strand
GGACTTCGTGGCGGTCGCGGCGGGCCATTGGCACAGTCTGGGCCTGAAGGGCTATCCCCGCGGCGACCTCGACCGCGACGGCGACGTGGACCTTGACGACTTCAATATCTTCGCCGGGTGCATGAACGGGCCCGAGATCACGTTCCCCGGCGGCTGCGACGACGCCGACCTCGACGGCGATGCCGACGTCGACCTGGCCGACTTTGCGGTGTTCCAGACGCTGTTCACCGGGCCGCGCTGACCACAGCAGCGGCACACATTGCACCACACCTGCGCAACCCTGATCACTGTGTCTGCACCGCAGGCACACACGGCTTCCAACAACGGCGAGAAGCCGATCAACCTGTTCCAGCTCGGATGCCTGTTCGTCATCCGGTCCTCGCAGAAGGTCCTGTCGCATCGGCAACGAGCCGCGGGATTTCCACCTGTCGCCGACCGAGGTCGAGAGCAAGGCAATCGCCTCGTTCGGCTCGAAGGAGTTGGTCGATCCGCACAGGGGCCGCAAGGTCTTTCAGCAGGTCGGTGAGCCGCGTGGCTTTAGCCCGCGCGGTGTGTCCGCGCAGGCTAAAGCCCGCGGCTCGTATTGCTCGCGACCCTTTCCGGCGGCCAACGCACACTTCGTGCCTTGGGACCATGTGCCGGAGTTGATCGATCAGTTGCAGACACTCAAGGCGGAGTTCGACCAGGCCGTCGAGGATTTCCTCACGCAGTACCCGCAACTGCGGGCCGAGTGGCAGTCTCAGCATCCGGATGTGCCCGATGCGGCGTATCCGGCAGCTTGGGACTTGCGGAAGAAGTTCAACTTCGGCTGGCACACGTTCAAGGTGGCCGGCGCCGCGAGCGCCATGGCCATTGACGACATCCAGGCTGAGCTGGCCGGTCAGATCGCCAACGGAAGCGCACGCGACTCGCACTCGTCGCATTCTTCGATGTTCTCGCCGAGCAGCTTCCCGCAGTCGGGATTCGTGCAACGCCAGAAGTGGGCCAAGCCACGCAGAAACCGATGCACGCGCGGCCGCAACTTGACCGCGCTGGTTTCCGGAATGCAGGGGCCGAGCAGGAGCGCGGCCTCGATCTCGCGGCGTAGACCATCCTCGGATACGCCGAATCGTTCAGGTCGCTCCGCAAGCAACCGGACGATCTCGTCCTCGGAGATCGGATCGTGTAACCATTGCATTAGCAGGCAGGGCAATGCGGCGCGATCCCATACTTCCTCGATCTTGCCGCCGTCCGAAGGCGACTCCCCGGCGAGCTTGAACACGAGCGATCGCACCTTCGCGTCGTCGTTGGCGTCGAAGTTCGCCAGTTCATCCTCAGTGATTGCTGGTGAACCGCCCCATTTTTCACAAGTGCGATGAAACCATCCGCGGGCACGTTTTCTGCAGCTTTCTGGCGTTGTTGCTGTTCCAGGAGCTGCAGTTGAGTCTGGCTGAGCGGGGCTGGTTTGTGGAGTGGGCTCGCCTGAAGGACGATCTGGATGTTTTGGAGGATGTGAGAGTCGAATGCTCTGGTCAACCGTTCATCATTCGCAGTCAGACGCGTGGCGACGCCGGCAAGGCGTTGCAGGCTGTGGGCGTTGCATTGGGACCCACCGTGCGTGTTGCCCAGTCCCCTGGGTGGCATTGGACTGCCCCATTGGGAACTGAAGTTCCCGACCATGGGATGCGAGTCCCGGGGCATGAATGGACCCGCCGCGCCGTTAGCTACGCCCCAAGATCTTCATGGACCTCCACCAGCGGCGGTGGCCGCCTGCTCCGCGTCGCGGGGCTCCGCACGCGGCGACCGCCGGCGAGAGTCCCGGATAGGTGCCTGGGCGACGTTCAAGATCGCCCGCAGACCGGAAGATCAACACGATCAAGGACCGCCGACAGTATCCGCACCGCCCGCGCGGCCAACCGCCGCCAAGAGCAAGCTCGGCCGCCGAACGTCGATCGCGCACGAGAGAGCGCCCCTCAAGAAGCCAACAAAAAAAGGTGCGTTCACGGAGAATGTACCTTGACTTCTTGCTTCATATAGGTGCCACCCGCCGGTGGCACACGGCCACATAAAACGGTCACGCCCACACGATGCTGTTATGCGAACTCATTTTGACAGAGTCAGTGGATTGAGGTATGTTTTGGCTATCGGCACTCGGGCCGGCAGAGGCCCGTATGGGCGTGTGCGGTGCGCACCCGTGAGTGCTACGTCTCCACATTGAGGAGGACTCGCAATGGCGGTGGCAAACCCGATCGAACTATCCGCGTACATTGTATCCATGGCCGTGTCGGCCCGGGCTGCCCAAGCGATCATGACGACCGGTGTCGATCCGATGACCATCAAGGAGTTCAACTTCAAGGTGAACATCTCGGCAGAGTACTCCGTCGAGAGCCAGACGGACATCAAGCTGAACATCTGGCGTCTGAGCATCAAGGAGAAGTTGACGATCGGTTACAAGAGCGAGTGGGGCCTGGAAATCGGCTGCACGATCGTCCCGACGGTGACGATCGAGTAAACTTTGGCTCTGCCGCAACTCCGTGGATGGCGGGCTCGCGCTCTGCGTGGAGTGTCGGCCCACGAGTGCGGAGTGTAAGCCCGCTTGGCGTGACGCCCAAGGTGGGCACGCCACATACGTACGAACGGAACAGACATGGCGAACACGCGTATCCGCGAATTAGCCCAGGAATTGGGCCTTGACTCGAGCGAGTTGCTGAAGCTCGCAAAGCAATTCGGGTTCCAAGCGACAACGACTTCGTCCAGCCTGGGCGAGACAGCAGTTGAGCGGCTCCGTCGGCACGTTCGTCTCCGGCAGCACCGCACCGAGTGGATGGAACTTGACCGCGTGCTCACCGCCGTGCAATCGTCCATCCTCCGCGCGGATAAGCTCCTGGAGCAGGAAGCCAGGAAGGCAAAGGAAGACATCCAATACGTCGTAGCCGACCTGAACATCGAGTTTCCCGTCGAATTCCAGGTCGACTCTAAGGACCGCCCGTTGCTGCGCTTTCCGCAGCCGCTCGAACACGGAGAACCGCTGGAGCCGGCCACCCACCTCACCCGACTCAAGCTCTCCCTGCGACCGGTGCCGACCTTGCGGCAGGAGTCGTAAGGCGTCGAGCGTCACAAGCCCAGCAGGGTGCGGCCCGGCCGCACCATTCGACTGCTCGCAGAGCAGTGGCACACGTCAATAGTGATCACCGATGACAGTGCCACGCGCCGCTTTTAGCGGGCATCCGCTTGGGCGATTTGTTATACGGCATTCGCGCCTTATTCTGTCATGTCAAGTAGACGTTCAAGTTCTGCGATGATCGCAAGCGCCGATTGAGCCTTCGGTGAAGGGATGTCAGTCGCCTGCTGCACTCGTTGCTTCAAACGCTCCAAGGCGGTACGGGCTTCGGCGTCGGTCGTGCTTTCTTGAAACGCCTTCAAAAAATGCCGCCAATAGACGGTCTTGATGCCGCATAGTTGCACATCGTCGAGTTTCTGCATGTAAGAATCAATCATTCCCGTGCGCGCCAACCGGCCAAAATTGCCGCCACCATCGTAATGCGGCTTATCCAGAATCTGGTCAGTTTTCGACGGGTAGGGACCGACTCCTTCTGGAATCTCGATGCCCGTATCCTGCTTCGTTCTGCGAATGTGCTGCCAGTGGTAGTTGCGATACTCGGTGGCGTACTTCGCTGACTCGATGAATGGTTCGAAGAGAATCGGAGAACCGCTGATCACGTTTCCCAAGACCCACGGAACCACGACGATCAAATCATGATTCGCACACGCAGCGGCGGTAGCTTGAAACCTTAAACTGGGCTCGGCTTCTTTCGCCAGCAAGTACCATCCTTTGAGTTCTATGCCCAAGAGAATCTCGTCACCGGTCGTCTTGCGCAAAAGGACGTCGGGGAAGGTTTGTGCCTGCCTCACGAAGCTGTAAAGGGCGTACTTCTCGTCCGGGTCCCAGGTGTTCCGGATCAGATTCAAGGTGCGAACAACCTGCTCTTCGATCGTCGCGCCGAGCACGGTATTGAGTGTGTGCAGATCGGTCGCCATGAGGCCGGAAATATGGGTTTCCGTGCGGAAGTAAATCGGCAGGCACGCGATGGCCTCGCGCACGTCTTTGTAGAGTTGATAATGCTCCCAGTCCGTCGCGGGCAATTCTCTGGACGGCGCGGCCGGTTCGCTCTTTTTCGTCATGACGTGGCCAGCCTTTCCACGGCCGCGGCGTAAAACTCCGGAACGATCTCCGCACCGTAGTATCGGCGGCAAAAATGATAGGAAACAACCGCGCCCGGACACAGGCCGCCAAAAGGCTCCCACACCACGTCGCCTTCCTCCGTCGAAGCTCGAATCATCAACTCAATGAACTTCAACGGTTTTTGGCTGCCGTGCAGGCTGCTGAACTTGTACTTCATTCCGTTTCGCGTTCCCTGAATCCGTTCTGATCCGCTGACTTGTGGTTCACGCCAAACATTGGTTACGCCCAGGTCGCAGTCGAATTTGGCCCGCAGCTTGGCCCACTGGCGGCCGGGAATGGGGCGTTTGCCGTCGATACTGAAATAAGGCCGTCCCGCTGGGTCGCCATGCTCGTTGGCGTACCGGGCCAGTCTTACAAAGGCGTCCACGGGCGGGTAGTACCAGAGATGATCAGCCGTGAGATATTTTCGCGTCGCCGCATTGAGCACTCCGCACGCCTCGTTGGCCAGCCGGAATGGCATCCCCGTTCGTTTCCACTCGTGGCGAAGCCATTCTTGCATTGTCAACGACCGGTTGTTCACTTGAAACGTCGCCGCCTTGACGTAATGCACGCAAACTTCGGTAACGACGGGGAATTTGCGTAGAGTTTGGGTGTTGGCGTTGCCCGCGACATGCCCCAGTCCTTTGTCCCAAATGTTACAGCAGCGGTATTTCCAGCCGTTTGCTACCAACACTGGATGCACCATAGCCCAGCCCACTTCGGTGTTCCAGAACCAAAGGGTTGTTTCCGGTGTGGAGTATTCGCTCCAAGCCTTGATATGGGGTTCGTACCACTCAGCAAGAGATTCGGCCTTATGGTTATCGCCAGGAAAACCACTCACGCCATACGGACCGTCCGAGATAATGCAAGTCGGGGTTGGCCAACCCGCATATAAGTTCTGCGCGTGGTCAAAGTGAATGGACACTTGGTCGCGGGTGTACTGGTCGCCAGCCTCAGGTTCCCGTTGGTGCCCTGGCCAATCAGAAAACAAATGAGCTTGTGATTTGCTCGCAGTCTTGCTCATCGGCGAGTCCTGTATCTTCGGATGGTCATGAAGTCTGCCGTATGACTTCTCCGTATGACTTCTGTTTATATGGTTTCCGCATAATGCGCCGCCGCTCCTTGCTCAAAGGCTGTCCGCCGGGATTTTTGCGCCTCGACCGCCGCGGCTTGAGGACATGGGCACACTCCTGACGACGAAAAGGCCCGGCCGCCGCTGTTGGTCAACGTACGTGCAGCATAGGGTAGGGCGTCTGCCGCTGCAAGCTGGCGTTGCCGCCCGGGAGGGCGGGGTGTGACGATTATTGGCGGCCTCCTCCACGTTCCGGCGGAGCTCACGTCACGTCGTCGGAGGTGACTGCATCCCCGTGAAAATATTCCCTTGTCGGGCCGAGGCCTGGTATGAGTAGGCCATGGTCGCCACCATAGCCAGCAGAATGGGGACCGCCAAGGCCTGGCTGTGAGCCAAGGACCGAAAAGTCACCCCCAGTGAGGGGAATACGGCACTGGACATGCTCACGAACCCGATCACCATCAGCCCCGCCCCCTGCCAAGTGGTAAACAGGATGATCATGACTGGGCGGGAAAGCAGCGTCAGAACCGCTCCACCGACCCCGCAAATGGCCAGCGTGATCAATGCGGGTACTTCCGACAATCCGAATTGAAGGGCCAGATAGCCGCCCAACGCCGCCCACGTTGCCCCGCTGCTGAGGATGATGCCGACCTGGGGCCGGACAATCGCAAGGATGCCACCCAGAACGCCGACTACTGGAACGAGCGGCAACGGAGGCAAGTTTGCCAAGGTCGCCAGCAGTGCTCCCAGCAGGCACCCCAGCGCGGCACAGGGCATTACCAGCAAGGACCGAACCAGTCGAAATCCGCACAGGCCGTACAGCAGGCCGGTGCCGAAGATGACCGCGCCGGTCAGCCCGGGCTGGACGGCCGCCCAGTCAAATAGTGTTTTCTGCCAATCCACCGACACCAACCTCCCGGTGCCACTAGCGGCTAGTGTAGTTTGTCATAAGTTCCGCATCATGGGTGGCGCGGGCGTCTCGCCCGCTGTGCCTCGATACGAAGGCGAGCGGGACGCCCGCCCCACCCTGGATAAGATGCAAACAGCGTGAGAAACTACACTAGTCCGCCAGTGAGCACGGGCAGTCGGGTGGCCC
This sequence comes from Phycisphaerae bacterium, assembly GCA_023128695.1. Classification (GTDB taxonomy): domain Bacteria; phylum Planctomycetota; class Phycisphaerae; order UBA1845; family Fen-1342; genus JAGMDK01. Next base: position 120 of record JAGMDK010000476.1, on the reverse strand, counting down.
GCCGCTAAAGGGCCTGTCGATTTAATGGAAAACACTCCTGAAAAAGTGCTTTTATGGCTATGTTGCCCCATCAATACCCCAGGTACGGATGGTGTAAGACACCCTTTCGTGAGGTTTTGT
>JAGMDK010000475.1 GCA_023128695.1 Phycisphaerae bacterium | reverse complement strand
CCCGGCGCTTTTCCCAGCGGACTTGTACGCCGTTTTTTGTCACGATCATTTCGCGATGGCATTTTGCGCAGATCATTTTTTCGCCGCCGTCCATTGCTCCTTGTTGTCTCTCAGGAGCGTGTTGCTCGTCTCCACAATTTCCCGCGCCATCCAGTAGGCCCAGGATTCGATCCGGATTGCCGCGTCCGCCGGCGTCGGCTCGAATACCACCGGAATATATCGCGCCTCCCAGGCCGAGAGAGAGTGGAGCACGCTTTTCGGATTGATTTTGGACCGGTACTCGTGTCGCAGGATTTGCTCGACCGTACCCACTATGAGGAGCCGGGCGAATCGAAACCCACGGAGCCGGTGTAGCTCGTGCTCAAGGCGGCCCCGGCCGCTGTCCACGCAACACCCAGCGAGGTCGTCAAGCGTTTTTCGCTCGATTCCCATGAGGGGTTCGCCGCCCTGGAACGAGTAGTCTCCGCTGTACAGAGTGCCCAGAACGCTCGATAGGCGCCGGAAGTGCAGGGGCCGTTGCTCCCGGTTGTCCACCACGATAACCGGCCTCACGTCCGACAGGCGGCCCAGGCTCTTGAGCGCGGGCATGCAGGGGAAGTCGTTGTCGCTGGCGTCGTGGTCTAGGTAGGAGCGTTTCACTACAGCCTCGATTCCGCCGCCTGTATCCGTCTCACCGTAGCCGCCGCGCGATCTTCCGGACACAAATTATCCAAGATAGCATCCCGATCGCGCTCGGCCCTTTTGCAATCGTCCGCCGCCAAGCGAGCCGCAAGGCGGGCGACACGGGATCGAAACTCAGCATCGCGGGCCAATTTCTCTGTCTCCTTTGCCCGGTCAATTGCCTCACCGAGATCCGACTCGGCATCCAGATATCCGTTTATTGCTTCGTTCATTTTTCACTCCACATCGTTGTAATCCAGTCCCAAGTCTGTTTGTTTCGGCTCACGGCTCACGCCGGTTTTGATGTCGACAACCTCGGCCTCGCTGCCATCGGAAGGCGGCGGAAAATAGGCGTTCACTGCCCGGCCATCGATGCGCGTCTTTCGCCGCTCCCATCCGAGCACCCTCAACACGCGCCCGGCGGTCATCGCCGCGCCCCTGGTCTGCCTATCCGGCGGCATCTTCACCGCTTCGCTCAATACCTCCCCTGTCGTTATCCATCGGCGGAGCCCCGTATCCGGGTCATATTCCGGCGCGGGTTGCGCGTCCGGACTTTTTGTATTCCCCGTCAAATATCTCGCTACAATTTCCTCCCACGGTTCCTGCTGCCGGCATTGTTCTTGCTCCTCGGCGGCGGCGATGACGGTATCCCCCTCTAGCCACCAATGTTCTCCGGCGAAATATCGGGCACGGGCCTCGGCCCAAAGTTGATCGCGCATATCGCACAAGGCGGGAATGTCGATCTTCTTTATCTCGACCGGCCAGAATCGACGGCCGCCTGTAATGTCGCTCAGAAATTCCGCCGCATTGGTTGTACCGGCCAGCACGCAACGACGGGGAAGCTCCACGACGAACCGCCCGTATGGTGGACGAACGCGATCAATCCTGGACGTGAGCCAGGTTTTGACGATTGTAACATCGCGGCGGGACATGGCATCCAATTCGCCCATCTCAATCAAGAGCGGCCCGTGGATCTGCAAAATCGTATCTTTGTTTCCCACATCTCCGATTTGATCGCTAAAAAAATTCCCGGCCAACTCCGCAAGCAATGTGCTTTTCAACGAGCCCTGCGGCCCGTGAAGGATCAACATCGTGTCAACTTTACAGCCCGGCTTGTAGGTTCGCGCGATAGCAGAGATGAGAAATTTTGCGCCAAGCGATCGAGTATATTCGCTCACCTCGCAACCCGTGCAATCGGATAGCCAGGTATCGAGCCGCGCGGCATTATCCCACGCGGGGAACGCGTCCATCCAATCCTTGACGGGATCGTATTTATGATCATTCGCTGCCGCGACAAGTGCTTCGCTGATTACGTTACTGCCCGGCGAAATATCATATCTATCCTGGAGCCAGACCCCGAGCTGAAAAGCGTGGACATCGCCGAGGCTATCCCCGCGCCCCGCAATGCCCGAAAAATCCCGAGCGAAAGTTATCCGCCAATCCCGCACATTGAATCTGAGCAAGCCGCGGCAGTCTGGATCGTTCGCAAAAATCAGCCCGACGTTAGCCGGCGTTTTCCGGACATGCCCATCCGCCGTAAATTTGAGACGGGCAAACCATCCGCCCATTGCCGAGTCGTGCTTTTTGAGTTCGCCGATTTTTTTCGCATCGCCGCCACCGGCCATCCAGTCAATCACGTCCCCGCCGCGCGGAAGCTTGAGATCGGAAACATCTATCACCTGGCAATCGACATCGAGCGCACCAAGAGTCCCCTGGATGTATCGGCAATATTTTTGGCCCGGGTCGTCATTGTCCGGCCAGATCACTACCCGGCGCCCAGCCAAAGGCCCCCAGTCGGTATGATGCGCCGCGCCCGAACCGCCCGGGGAGCACACGGCAAGCAGCCCGGCGGCAAGCAATGCGTC
>JAGMDK010000474.1 GCA_023128695.1 Phycisphaerae bacterium | reverse complement strand
AACTTGCCGTCACGCCGCCGGCCGCTTATCTCATCCCACCCCAATGGACGGAAGTGATCGACCGGTTCGAACTGCACGGCGTCGAGTTCTTCCGCCTCCAGCAACCCCAGACACTCGCAGTCGAGTCCTACCGGTTCGAGGACGTCACCTTCCGGGCCACGCCGTATGAAAGCCGGCAGATTCCGAGCTACAAGGCCGTCCCGGTCAGCGAGCAGCGTGATTTCGTCGCCGGCACGGTGATCGTCCCAATGGCTCAGCCGCGGGCCAAGCTCGTAGCCCACTTGCTGGAGCCGGAAGCACCGGATTCACTCCTCGCGTGGGGCTTTTTCAACGCGATTTTTGAGCGGAAGGAGTACGCCGAGAGGTACGTGATGGAGCCCATCGCCCGGCGGATGCTCGCCGAGAACCCGGCCTTGGCGAAGGAATTCGCGGAGCGGCTCGCGACCGACGAAGACTTCGCGAACAGCCCCGGCCGGCGGCTGAACTTCTTCTATCGCCGCTCCCCGTACTGGGACGAGCAGCACAACCGCTACCCGGTGGCCCGACTGCCCGATCCGGCCGCGCTGCAACGGTTGTCGGTTAAATGAAACAGATGGTCTATATCGCAATTCACACTTTCGCGGCGCGGGAGGGCGAGGCTCCTGCCGAGCCGCGGCTCGCCGGGAGGCTCGCCCTCCCATGGAGTCGCGGCTCGGCAGGAGGCTCGCCCTCCCATGGGGCGCCGCAAGCCCGTGAATAACGATTTAGCGGTCGCAGCCAGATTCCTCGGTCGCGACGCAAAAGCGTCGTTCGGTCAGAATGACAGGTGCGGGGACGCTTCTCCACTTCTCCACCCCTTCGTGCCCTCGTGCCTGATCCCCCGTATAATGGACGTATGCTCACCTGCTCGCTCCAGTCCGGCTCGAATGGCAATGCCATCTATGTCGAAGCGGACGGCGTTCGGCTGCTCTTCGACGCCGGCATCAGTGGCCGCCAGGCGCGGTTGCGTTTGGCCGCCCACGGCCGGGACATTCGTGAGGTGGATGCGCTGCTTCTCTCCCACGCTCACAGCGACCACACCCGCTGTGCCGGGATCTACCAACGGCTGTTCCAAATCCCAATCTACGCCACCGTCGCCACCGAGCGCGCGATGGCGCCTTACGTTGGGAAGGTACACGACCTCCGTCATTTCGGCCCCGGCGAGACACTCGAATTCGGGCCCCTGACGGTTCACACTCTTCCGACCCCGCACGACGCCGACGACAGTGTCGCGTTCATCATTGAGCACGATCAGAAGCGGCTCGGCGTCTTCACCGACCTCGGCCACCCGTTCGAGCGGCTGAGCACGGCGTTGCGCGACCTGGACGCCGTCTATCTCGAAAGCAACTACGACCCCCGCCTGCTCGCCACGGGTTCCTACCCGCCCGAGTTGAAAGCCCGCATCCGTGGCGACGGCGGTCATCTTTCCAATGAAGAAGCCGCCGCGTTATTGAAGGGCTGTGGGCGTGGCCGCCTCCGGTGGGCCGCGCTGGCTCATCTCAGCGAGGAGAACAACCACCCGGAGGTGGCGCTCGAAACTCACCGCCGGGTGCTGGGTCAGGATTATCCGCTTACGGTCGCCAGCCGCTATCACGTTTCCGAGTTGCTGCGCGTCTGAATGCGTGGGAACGTGGGAACGTGGGAACGTGTCACCAAGTGGTTATTATGTCTCCGAGTTGCTGCGCGTCTGAATACAGCCCGGGATGGGATTCTCGCACTAAATCGTTATCCACGTGCTTGCGGCACTCGCTGGGAGGGCGAGCCTCCCGGCGAGCCGCGGCTCGGCAGGAGCCTCGCCCTCCCGCGCCGCGAAATCCGTTTAACAGTCCGCTGCAAAAGTCAGGTTTTGCGGCGGACTGTCAGCGCACCCGCGGCACGAAGGGCATGAAACAGGCCGCGTGCTCGCGGTGCAGGATCATCAGGTTGTGAAGCTGACGCAGCAACTCGGTCAATTGTTGCGGCGCCAACTCCCGGGCCAGCGGCAAGGCCGACCGTAGCAGCGGATCGCTCCGCAGCCGGGCTGACAGGGCGATCTCAAACTCATCGCTGCCGTCTTCACCCGCCATTTTCTGCAAGAAGTTAATGAACGCCGCGAATTCCGACGGCTTCGGCGTAATGTGAATCTCGTAATCCTGCCCCAGCCCGGCTTTCTTGGCGGCGAAGTCGAGCGCGTCCGAGAGCCCGCCGAGCTGGTCAACCAACCCGAGCTCAAGCGCCTGCTCGCCGGTGTACACCCGACCGGCGGCGACGTCCTCCAACTCGCGCTTGAGCCGGTCGCCGCGCGACTCGATCACCCGACCCTTGAACTGCTCGTACACGGTGTTCATATAGTCGGTGATCCACTCCCGCTCGGACTCGTTCCACTTGCGGTTGAAGCTCATCAGTCCGGCGTGCTTGCCGCGGGAGAACTCGGTGGTGGTGATGCCGAGCTTGTCTTCCATAAGCTCTTTCCAAACCAGTTTCCCACCGCCCACGCCGATCGAGCCGGTGATCGTGGTCGGATCGGCGAAGATCGTGTCGGCCGGGATCGCAACGTAGTAACCCCCGCTGCCGGCGACGCCGCCCATACTGACGATCAGCGGTTTCTCTTCGCCGCAGCGCGTGGCGGCCTTCCAGATGATGTCGCTGGCCAGGGCTGACCCGCCGGGCGAATCGACCCGTACCACGACCGCGCGGATGTCGTCGTCCAGGCGGGCCTCCTCAAGCGCGGCCCGCAACGACGTGCTGCCGGCCGTCTTTCCGCCGAACGGGCTCTCGTCGCTGGGGCCGACCATGATGGCGCCTTCGATGTAAATCAAACCGATGCCGGGCTCCTTCGGCTGCGTGCCGCCTTCCAGCAACTCAAACAATTGTGGAAGCAGCGTGAAGGGATTGTTCAGGTCCAACTCGATCCCCTCGCCGTCCTCGTACCGCTTTAGGACATTGACGTCTTTGCCGAACTCCTTGTAGACCATTTTCTTGAACGCCGGGAAGGAGGAGACTTCGTCGACCAGTTTGTGTTTGAGGGCCTGTTCCGCGGACAGCGGGGCCGTGTCCACCAGCTTTTTCACCTCGTCGGTCGACAGTCCGCGCCCGTCCGCGATCATCTGCACCCACCGGTCATAGAGACCGTCGAGCAGCCAGTTGATGTTCTCCGCCGCCTCGGGGCTCGGCTCGGTCCGGGTGTAGGGCTCGATGAAGCTCTTGTACGCGCCGCAGTGCAGCAGCTCGGCCTCGACGCCGATCTTGTCCAGCAGCCCTTTGAGAAACATCATCTCGGCGTGCAGCCCGATGATGCCCAGATCGCTGTTCTCGGCCATGGTGATGTGGTCCGCCGCCGCCGCCAGCGCGTACGACAAATTGCCGGCGTAATCGAGATAGCAATAGACCGGCTTGCCCTTGGCCTGGAACGCCTTGAGGGCCTGGGTTAGTTCTTCCACCTGCGCGAAGCTCATCTCCGGGAACTCGATAATCAAGACCAGGCCGTCGATCTCGCGGTCGGCGGCGGCGGACCGGATCGTCGTCACCCAGTCGTGCAGCGTGTGGGTTTCCTTCTCCGTCAACAGCGCCAGCAGACCCGCCGCGTCGCTGGGGGCTTCCATGATCGGCCCGTCGAGCCGCAGCCGCAGCACGGTTTTTTCCGCCTGCGCCTGGGCCGGCCACAACAGCAGGCCCGCCAGCGCCAGCATTGTCCAACACCCCACGGTTCGCATCGTTCGATTCATCGCTTGTCTCCTGAATTGACCATCGTCGAAACCAAGATTATAGACTCCAGGAAGAATTAGAACGGTCGCGGATTGTCGGAAACTGTCGGGAGCTACGGGGCCAGCAGGTCCATTTCTCCGGGCGTGAAGAGGTCGAGCAGGACCTTCGTCTGCTTGGCTTGCGTCAGCAAGAGCGGATCCAGCCGAAACGCGGTTTCCAAGGCGGCCGCCGCCGGCTCCCGCCGCGACAGCTTCGCGTGCGCGAGCGCGAGCAGAAAATGAGCACTGGCGCGGCGCGGGTTGAGCTCGAGCGCGGTGGCGAGGTGTTCGAGGGCCTGGTCCACCTCGCGGGCGTTGAGTTCCAGCAGGGCGAGAGCTTCCCACGCCGGCGCCAGACGGGCGGAGCAGGCCAGGGCGTTTTGCAGGTAGGACTTGGCCCGTTCGCGCTGCCCGGCGCGGCCTTCCAGGATGCCGAGGTTGTAGTAGGCGTCGGGGCGGGCGGGGTCCAGTTGCGCCGCCTGCAAGAGAACTTCCCGTGCCGCCTCGGGTTGTTGGGCGTGCATCAAAGTGACGCCGCGCCAGACCGCGATCTCATAACGGTCGGGCCCGGGCGGCGGCCACGCCGGTGCGGCCTCGGCGGCCACCTTTTTCTCCGGCAGATGGGCGGCCAGGTATTCCAGGATGGCGAGTGCCTCGACGGTCCGCCCGGCCCGGGCCAGGGAGGCGGCTTGGAGGAAGTTGTACTCGGCCTCCCAGGCGGCCGGGACGTCGTGCAATGCCGCCAGTGCCGCTTCAAGACGCGGCCATTGTTCGAGGTCCAGCAGCACGCGTGCCAGCAGGAGCCGGTCGCGCGGGTACAACTCGCTGTTCGCCTGGAGCAGTGCAACGGTTTCGTCCGCGGCGCCAGGGTCGCCGGTCGCCGCCAGCGCGGCTGCCAGGAGCACTTGCGACGTCGGGGAGCCGCGGGTTTGTTCCACCAGCCGGTTGATCAGCGGCAGCGCCTCCCGCGGGCGGCCGCGGGCCAGCAGCGAACGGGCCGAGACCTCGGTGTACGTGAGGAGCCGCTCGCCTTCGGCCGCTGCTCGCCGCGCAAAGGCCTTGGCATTGGCATCGCGTCCCAGCAGGCGCGCCAGGACGGCCAGCCGCGACCAGGTAGCTCCGCTCCAGCGGGCGCGGCCGATCTCTTGCAAAGCGTCTTCCAGCAGCTCAACGGCCGCCGCCGCGTTCAAAACGTCGGCCGGCGTGAGCGGCGTGGGGCTGACAACCTGATCCAGCCGGGCTTGAATCGTGGCTTCCGGCGGGGATTGCGGCGCGGGTGGTTCTGGCCGAGATGTTTTGGGTTGCGGCGGCTTGACGACCGCGTCGCGGGGTGGTTGGGCTGGAGGGGCCTCGGCCGGTCGCGGCGGTTCACTCGTTGCCGCGGACGGTTTGATCCGCGGGCGCGACGCGGATTCTAGCTGTTCAACTTTCTCTTCGAGCGCTACAACACGCCTGGCCAACGTCTCGACCGCGGCGGTTTGCCGGTGCAGCGCCCCGCGGGAAAAAACCGCCAGCACGATCACGACCAGCGCCAGCAGCGCTGTGCTCCCGAGCCAGTAGACGTAGAGCCGTTCGATGGCGTCACGTCGGGGTTGCGAGCGGCTTGAACTGGATGTGTGGGGCGGCTTTGTCGGCATGGCTTCAACTCTATGATGATGGTGGTTGGGGGTCAGGGTCGGACGGGGGCGAATCCGGCTCGGCGGCGCCGCCGCCCGGCTCGTCATCCGGAGGATGCTCGGTGGTGGCGGCGGCGATCTCCTCCTCTGTCAGCCGGTAGCCCTTCCAAGCGTCCACGTAGGGTGTGGGCTGGCCCGCGATCGGACGGCGGACGATCCGCCCGACACGAATCAAAAGATAGCACCCGAGCACGAACAACAGGATCAACAGGGCGGAAATCAGCAAGATGGTCAGCAGGACGGTGAGACGGGCGACGCGGTAGTTTTCGGCCTCCGGGTCGTCGATCCCGACCGGCAGGTTCTCCACGCCGCGTCGTGCCACGATGAGGTAGGCCCCGGCGCAGATCGTCAGCAGCAGGGCGATCAGGACGCCGAACATGGCGGCGCGGCCGTAGGAGGGGCCGGGCTTGCGGGTCATCAAGAGGTCCTCACTGCGACCATCCCAGGTCCTCACGCGGGCGCTGGTTCAGTTCGCGGTCCAACTCCCCGAGCAGCTCGCGGGCCCGAGGCGACACCGTCTTGGGAACCTGGATTCGCACGATCGCGTACAGGTCGCCCGTTTTGCCGGACCGCGCCGCGCGAATGCCGCGGCCGCGAAGACGCAGCTTGGTCCCGCCGGAAGTCCCCGCCGGCACTTTCACGACCATGTCCCCGTCCAGCGTCGGGATCTCCACCCGCGTGCCCAGAGCGGCTTCGGAGAAGGTCAGCCGCAAATCGAGCAGGAGATCGAGCCCGTCGCGGCGGAAATACGGATGCGGGCGGATGTGGCAGCGGATCATCAGGTCCCCGCGCCCCCCGGGCCCGGCCTGCCCCTTGTCGCGAACGCGGATACGCTGCCCGTCGGCAACCCCGCCCGGGGCCCGGAACCGGATTCGCTCTGCGTCTTGACCAGGCCCCCCGGCGGTCAGCATGACTTCGCGTTCCGTGCCCTGCGCGGCTTCCTCGAAGGAGAGCTCGATCTCGTGCTCGATGTCGGCGCCCCGCGAACTGCCGCGCCGGGGGC
>JAGMDK010000473.1 GCA_023128695.1 Phycisphaerae bacterium | reverse complement strand
GACTTCGTGGCCGTCGCGGGGGGCTACAAACACAGTCTCGGGCTGAAGGCCGACGGCTCGATCGTGGCCTGGGGACGGAACAACTACGGCCAATGCGATGTACCAGCGCCGAACACTTACTTCGTGGCCGTCGCGGCGGGCTTCGAGCACAGTCTCGGGCTGAAGGCCTACGGCTCGATCGTGGCGTGGGGATACAATTACGCCGGCCAATGCAACGTGCCGGAGCCGAACACGGATTTCGTGGCCGTTGCGGGGGGCGGGGACCACAATCTCGGGCTGAAGTCATCCGGCTGCCCCGGAGACTGCAACTGCGACGGCGCGGTGAGTTGGCGCGACATCGACTACTTCGTCGCCGCGATGAACGACAAGTGTGCCGCTTGGGCGGCCATGTTCCTCCCCGGCGTGCCGACCTGCCCGTTCTCGAACAACGACGTGAACGGCGACGGGACCGTCAATTGGCGGGATATCGACCCGTTCGTGGCGGTCATGAACACCACGTGCCCGTAGCGGCAGAGTTCCGTCTCGGCCGTGGAAAACCTGAGGCTCTTCCGTCTGCTACGGCCGGGACAGAGCTCGGCCGCTACATTGCTGTGTGGGACCGGTTTCCCACCGGTGAGACGGCGGGTGACCCGCCTCTTCAGAGGTGGGGGACGCGAATGGCCGGACGATTCGTGTCCCCCACGGCTGAAGCCATGGGCCACCCCATCCCGGCCGCTACCTTGCACGGGCGCCCCCTCCTGAACCCTCAATCCTCAACCCTCAATCCTCAACCCTATGGTTGCGGCCGAAGGCCGCACTGTGTTCACGCGTTATGCCTCCGCCGTGAGGTGCACTTGCCCGTCCACGACGCAGCCGAGAATGCCGGCTTGCAGTAGCTCTGCCGGGCATGCGCGGAAAGGATCGTCAGCCCAGATCGTCAGGTCGGCGGGGGCGCCCGGGGCAAGTGTTCCCGTCGGCGCGGGATTGCCGGAGGCGAGTGCCGCTCCGCGTGTGAAAGCCAGCAAGGCGTCCCGCGCGCTGATGCGCTGCTCTGGGAACCAACCGCCGGCTGGCTCGCCGTGTTCGTCGGTCCTCATCGTGGCCGCGAACAGGCTCCGCCGCGGGTCGAGCGACTCGATCGGGACGTCTGATCCGCCGGCCAGCGTGACGCCGGAGTCGAGCAGGCGTCGAAATGCGAACGTGTTTCGCCGAGCACGTGGCCAGTGCCGGTCGGCGGTGGTGATGTCGCCGAGCAGGTGGCAGGGCTGGACCGAGGCCACGATATTCAACCGCGCCATCCGCCGCGCGTCCGCCGGTCGCACGCACTGCACGTGCTCGATGCGGTGCGGCAGAGCAGGGTTCCCGAGTCGCCGGGCGGCGGCGATGGCGTCGACGGCCTCGTGCACGGCGCGATCCCCGATCGCGTGAATCCAGGCCGCCCACCCGTGTTGGACCGCTTTGCGGAGCGTTTCTTTCAATTCCTCCCCGGCGACCACCGGCACGCCGCAGTAATCGCCGCGTCCCGGGTAGGGCTGAAACATGTACGCCGTTTGGGAACCGAGGGCGCCGTCGGCGAAGATCTTGACCCCGCCGAGGCGAAACCAGTCCTCGCCGAAGCCGCTACGTAGCCCGAGCTGACAGGCATGCTCCAGATCTGCCCAGGCGACGGCGTGTACGACGCGTAAGCCGAGTCGCCGCGTGGCGTGGTGTCGCAGTAGATGAGATAGGGACGGCCCGTCGTCCAGTACATGCACGCCGACGATCCCCAGTCCCCACGCGGTGCGGTAGGCGGCGTCGAGGGCGCGATCAATGATCCGCCGCCCGGACGGATCGCGACGACGCGCGAAGTCGCGCAGCGGATCCGGCAGCCGCTGGAGCGCGGCTTCCTGCACGATTCCGGTCGGTCGCCCGCGGGCATCACGCAGATATCGCCCTCCTTTCGGGTCCGGCGTCCGGGATGTGATCCGGCAACGCCGCAGGGCCGCCGTGTTCAGCCACGCGCTGTGTTCGTCGCGACTGTGAACCATGACCGGCTGCTCCGACACGGCGCGGTCGAGATCGGCGGCGGTTGGGAATTCCGCCGCCCAACGGTTGTGGTCGAAGCCGCGTGCGACAATCCAGTCGCCGAGGCGTTTCGTCTTTGCTTGCGCGCGGATTTTCCGCAAGACATCGTCCAGTAACCACAGTTCCGAAACGTCGATTACCAGGGCGCGGCCGAGCGCCCAGTAGAAAAAATGAGTATGACAATCGACCAAGCCGGGCGTGATCACCGCCGCTCCGAGGTCGACCACCTGCGTGCCGCGGGCGCGCAGCCCAAGCACGCGGCGTC
>JAGMDK010000472.1 GCA_023128695.1 Phycisphaerae bacterium | reverse complement strand
ATCTTGCCGGTGGAATCATCACCGGCTGGAAGCCGGTGCCACACAAGGATGCAGCGGCCGGGCTCTGACTGGTCACTACGGCTGCTCCTCTTCCAGTTCCTCAAACGTCGAGTCCGTCTCACCCTCCTCACCGTCGTACATCATCGACTTCCGCAGCCGCTGAAGCGGCTCCGCTTCGATCGCGTCGTGCGTGCGGTTGGTCGGGCTGATCACGTACGGCGTCAGGAAAATCAGCAGCTCGGTGTTGACCTTGGCCATTTCCCGGTGCTTAAACAACTCGCCCAGCAGCGGGATATCGCCGAGACCGGGAATGCGGCGGATGATCTCCCGCTCCTCTTCGCGGAGGATGCCGCTGATCATGAAGGTCTTGCCGTCTTCGAGGATGACGCGGGTGGTTGTTTCCCGTCGATTGACGATCGCACCGCCGAAGAGCGTCTGCCCGGGTATGACGTTCGAGATGCGCAGGTTCACCATCAGATCGATATTGGATTCCTGCGTGATGTGCGGGCGGACACGTAGCGTGATGCCGACCGGGAAATAGTCGAAGCCCTGGTTCTGGCCGCCGACGTCGGTGGTCAGCGTGGTCGAGATGAACGGGATGTCCTGGCCGTCGAAGAACTCGCCCTCGACATTGTCGGCGGTGAGAATCTTCGGCTCACTCTTGATTTTGATGTCGGTGACCTTGTGCAGCAGGCTGATTAGATTGTTGACGTCCAAGTCGATCGTGACCGTGTTCTGCCGGCCGAAGGTATCCTCGAAATCGTAGGTCAACAGGGCCCGCAGGGCGTTTTCCGTGATCAGTGGGTCGCCGGTGACGAACGCGCTGGGGTCGGTCGAGAAGCGGAAGCCCAGACTCATGGAATCGTCGTGCGTGATCTCGGCGATGACGGCCTTGATTAGCACCTGGTACCCCGGCTTGTCCAAATCCGCGACCAGCTTTTCGATCGCCTCGATATACTCCTCCGGCGCCGCCACCAGTAGCAGGTTCTGCTCCACGTTCGGCACGATCCGCAGCTTGCCCACCAGGTTGCTCGGCTGCTTCACCTTGCTGTCCGAGGGCGGGTCCTGCCACCAGAATTGCATCACCGTGGTCGACGGCTGATCCTGCTGTTGCGGCTGCCGCGGCTGTTGCTGCTGGTTGCGGGATGAGTAGGGCGAGCCCTCGTCCCGCAACTCCGTGAACGACCCCATCTGCCCCTGCCGCAGGACCGACGCGCGTGTGCCGGGAGCGTTTAGCAGGGCGTTGAGCTGCTCGGCGAGCGTCTCCGCGTCGGCGTACTTTAGCTCGATGATACGCGGCAAACCGGCCAACTGCGGCTGGTCGATTTCCGCGATCATCTCCTCGATGACCGCGTAATTTTCCTCGTTCTTGCTGACCACGATCAGCTTGCCCATTTCCGGATACGCCTCGAAGCGGAACTGCCCGAACAGCCGGCCGACGGGCGACGGTGCTTGATCATCGCTGTCGTCCCACCACGGCCGCGCCGCACGCTCCTTCTTCGTGAACAGGTTTTCGAGCAGCTCCTTGGTTGTTTCCGGGTCGGCGTATTTGAGATTGAAGATGCGCGGGGCCGCTTCCTCGCCCTCGAAGCGTTTGTCCCACTCCGCGATCTGCTCCGCGATGCGGATCATGCGCTCCGGCGACGCCAACACCGTCACGCTATTGTTGCGGGCGTTGGCCGTTACGGTCACCTTGGTCCGCTCGGATTCCTGCCCACCGCCGCGGCGGGAATAGTAACCCCACCGTGAACGGGCTTGCTCTTCCTGGAAAACCTCCTTGATGTTATCAGCGACCTGTTGGGCGTCGGCGAACTTCAGGTTGAACGTCTCCGTCACCCGCAAGCCGGTATCCGCGGTGTCGATTTCCTTGAGCCATTTTTTCACGAGGTCGCGATTCTGCTCGGAACCGACGATCACCAATCGCCGCGAGGAGGGGATGGAGCTAATCCGCAAGGCGTTGCGGAGACTCTCATCAGGATTGGCGTTGAGCATGGCGGTCAACTGGTTGCCAAGCTCCTCCGCGTCGCCGTATTGCACCTCGACGAATTCGGTTTGCGTGCTCGGCGGGCGGGGCTGATCGAGCTCGACCAGCCATTCTTCGATCTGGGCCAAAACGTGCGGCGGGGCCTCGACCACCAGCACGGAGCGGCGTGGATCGGGCAGCAGCAGGACCGGCTTTTTCTCGGCCTTGATCGATATGACTCCGGCGGCAGTGGGGCCGCCGGGCGCGGCACCAGGTGCTCCCGGACCGCCGGGGCCGCCGGGCGGTGG
>JAGMDK010000471.1 GCA_023128695.1 Phycisphaerae bacterium | reverse complement strand
ACCCCGCCAAAACTGTCACGCACCCATGCCGGTGCAAGGGACCGTCTTTACCGCCGTTATTACTTCTTTTTTCCCAATTCTCTGTGCTCTCCGCGTGCTCCGCGGCGATAATAACCGGTGTACAGCAGACCACCGGCAAGATGCCGGTGCCACACATCGAAAGTCAAAGGAATAGCCGGATGAACCAAAACGACGATGCGAGGATATTGTCAGAAGTGTTCGGAACATTGACGTTCGCGGGCGAAGCACTGCGGCGGCATCTGCCGGGCGACGTGTACGAAATGCTCCAGCAGACGTTGCAGCGCGGCGTGCCGCCCGATCCCTGGATCGCCAGCACGGTCGCCACGGCGATGAAGGCCTGGGCGCTCGAGCACGGGGCCACGCACTACACCCACTGGTTTCAGCCCCTGACCGGCTCCACCGCCGAGAAGCATGACGCTTTCTTGTCGCCGAGTGAGAACGGTGCGATCGAGGTCTTCTCCGCGGACCAATTGACGCAGGGCGAGCCCGACGCCAGCTCGTTCCCCTCCGGCGGGATTCGCGAGACGTTCGAGGCCCGCGGGTACACGGCCTGGGACGCGACCAGCCCGGCTTTCATCTTCAAGACGCCGGATAGTGCCACGCTGTGCGTCCCGACCGCGTTCGTCTCCTGGACCGGCGAGGCGCTCGATAAAAAGACGCCGCTGCTGCGCTCGATCCAATCTGTCAGCGAGCAGGCGCGGCGAATTTTGCGAATCTTTGGGACGGACGAGGGCGTATCACAGGTCATCACCACGCTGGGGTGTGAGCAGGAATATTTCCTGATTGAGCGGGATTTTTATGATCGCCGTGAGGACCTGCGCCTGTGCGGTCGAACACTAATCGGGGCCGCGGCGCCGAAGGGCCACCAGTTGGATGATCATTACTTCGGCGCGATCCCGGAACGCGTGATGGCATTCATGACCGAGGTCGAGCGGCGGCTCTACGAGCTGGGCGTCCCAATCAAAACGCGGCACAACGAGGTCGCGCCCGGGCAGTACGAGATCGCCCCGGTGTTCGAGAATGCCAACGTCGCCACCGACCATCAAATGCTGACGATGCAAATCCTCCGCACCGTCGCCGAGCACCACGGGTTCGTCTGTTTGCTGCATGAGAAGCCTTTCGCCGGCGTGAACGGCTCCGGCAAGCACAACAACTGGTCGCTCTCGACCGACACCGGGGTCAACCTGCTCGACCCACGCGACGAGGCCCACACGAACATGCAGTTCCTCGTTTTCCTGACGGCGGTGATCCGGGCGGTTGACTTGCACGCCGACCTGCTGCGGGCCTCGATCGCCACGGCCGGCAACGATCACCGGCTGGGTGCCAATGAAGCTCCGCCGGCAATCATCTCGGTGTACCTCGGCGACATGTTGAGCGATATCCTTGACCAGCTTGAACGTGGGCAGGCCCGCTCGACCAAGAAGGGTGGCCAACTCAATCTCGGGGCCCTGACGCTCCCACAGATTCCACGCCACAGCGGCGACCGTAACCGCACCAGCCCGTTCGCCTTCACCGGCAACAGGTTCGAGTTCCGTGCTGCGGGATCGAGCGCGTCGATCGCCTGGCCCAACACCGTCCTGAACACCATCGTGGCCGAGTCCTTTGATTACCTGGCCAGCGAGCTGGAAAAGACTGCCGGCAAGAATCCCTCGCCCGCCAGGCTCGAAACCGCAGTGAAGGCCCTGCTGAAGAAGGTCGTCAAGCAGCATCGCCGCATCGTCTTCGACGGCGATAATTACAGTGAAGAGTGGCAGCGTGAAGCCCAGCGGCGCGGCCTGCCGATTCTTAGCACCGCCGCCGACGCACTCCCGGTGCTCAAAACGAGGAAATCACAAGCGCTCTTCAAGCGTTACGGCGTCCTTAACAAACGCGAGTTGGAGGCCCGTGCCGAAGTATACCTGGAGAAATACAACACCATCATCGGGATTGAGGCCCGCACGCTGGTCTCGATGCTCAAACGCGAGGTTCTGCCGGCGGCGGTGCGGTTCCAGACCGAACTGGCCGGCGCCGTAACCGCGACCGAAGGCGCGGGCCTCGACAACGCCGACACACGCACGCAGCTCGAGTACCTGCTCGAACTCTCGGCGGCGTTGCGCAAAGCGATCCACGCCGTCGAAATGGTCGAATGTAGCGACCGGGCCCTGTCCCGGTCGGCGGCGGAAGCCCAGGAGTTAGCCGATCCCGAAAAGCAAGCCCGCCACGTCCGCGACAAGCTCCTGCCGGCGATGGAGAAAGCCCGCGGCATCGCCGACACGCTCGAACAGCTCATCCCGGATGATCTGTGGCCGCTGCCGCGCTATTCGGAGATGCTGTTCGTCAAGTAGGCCGAGTGTGTGTGGCACCGGCATCTTGCCGGTGGTCGACCGGTACGGGGCCCGGCCGCTAGATTGTGTGGCACCGGCATCTTGCCGGTGTTCGGCCGGTACGGGGCCCGGCCGCTACATTGTGTGGCACCGGCATCTTGCCG
>JAGMDK010000470.1 GCA_023128695.1 Phycisphaerae bacterium | reverse complement strand
GATCTGCTGGAAGACCTTGCGGCCCTTGTGCGGGTCGACGAGCTCCTTCGAGCCGAACGAGGCGATCGCCTTGCTCTCGACCTCGTGCGGCGACAGGTGAAAATCCTGCGGCTCGTTGCCGATGCGGCAGGACCAGTACGAGGACCGGATGACGAACAGGCATCCGAGCTGGAACAGGTTGATCGGCTTCTCGCCATTGTTGGAAGCCGCGTGTGCCTGCGGAGCAGGCGGAGGGTTCAGGGTTCGGGGTTCAGGGTGGGGCGGGCGTTTCGCCCGCCGGTGTGCCACTGCGGCGTCTGCCCTGAGCACAGCCGAAGGGTTAGCAGTGCTCTGGGCGGAACCGTCACCTCGCGAACGCACCGCTCAAGAGCAGTGGCACCCGGCACCCGGCGTCAGCGAGATAAGCTGCGTCCGGGACGCGCCTTAGGCGGCTAAGGTGCGACCTGGACGCACCAATTCCAGGCCCACATATGAATGGCGCGTCAAGGGACGCGCCGCACTCAGTCCTGATGCGGCCAGAACACGAAGTCGCCGGTGTCACCCCATTTCGGTTTGCCGTCGTCCGTGCGGCACAGTTCACCGCCATCGTCGACGCCGTTGATGCTGACCGAGTACAGAAAGGGCTGGCCGTCTTTGAGCTGGTAGCGGAACGGCTTGTTGGCGAACGGATCGTTCAGCTTCCGGGCGGTCCTGTCGGGCAGAGCCTCTTTCAGCTCCTTTGGCCAGCGCCCATGCTCGGCTTGATACGCGTGGAGGTGGAATACAACGCGGTAGGCGTTGCGGCCGGCCACGAATCTCCGCTGAAGTTCCGCGACTCTCCTGAAAGAGGGGGCCATCATGGCTGTTAGCGTTTTGCCCTTCTGTGCTGCCATCTTGCGTTCGATGGCGTCCAGCCGAGTCTTCGATTTCTGATAGTCGGCTACGAAGACGTCTTTCAAGCTCGCGAAGTAATCGCGGGACTCGCGCACAATTTCGTCCAGTGTCTGCGGTTGCCCGAACACATGCTTCTGGTCGCCGCGGAAGGACGCCGACTCGTAGCGCCCATCCCCATCGGCGTCCCGCAGAAACCGCTGCGCGCAGTCCCATAGTATGACGAGCTCAACTTCCAGTTGACGGGTAAAACGTCGCGGCGGTCGGTCAGCGCTCTTAAGCGCGCGCATGACCTCGTTGTAGTCCACCGGTTTTGCTGTCACGCGCGGAATCTCGAGAAGTACGGAGTCGTACGCCAACTGCCCGATCGCGACGCCGAGCATGTACGCCATGATCCCCGGCTGCGTTTGCAGATGCCGCGAGACACGCAGGAGCGTGGCCGCATCCTCCACGGCGCCATCCAGATCGCCCTCCGACAGCCGCAGCCGGGCGCGCCCGATGGTCAACTTCGCAAGGCTGCGCAGCGGGCCCCAATACACAGGGCTTTGCAGGTCCATCATCGCGCCCGATTCGCTCGGCGTTATGACGAAATAACACTTTGGTATTCGGGCGGCCTGGGCGTAGCGCTTCAGGGCCTTTGCGTTGCGGTCGACGTAGCCGTGCAGCCGGTCGCGCTGCTCAGCGGACCACTTTGGGGGGTTGGGTTCGAAGCCCAGGTTGAGCAACTCTTTGTCCAGTTCAAAGGCCGCGATCGCCTCCTGATAGACATCCGCCGCGTTCTCGGTGATGCCTTTGCCATATTCTTCGTTGGCCCATTGGATGTAATCGACAGGGTTGTCCGGATTCGGCAGCGGCGGGTCGGCGGCCGTGACGATCGGAACCCAGAGCAAACCGACAAGCGTGATCCAGCGTGACATAGTAACCTCCATATTCCACAGATAACCTTGCCCGGCCACACCGCCGGGCGATTTGTCGTGTATTATACTACTCCGGCTTGGGCCTACCACGTGACTTTCCAGGATGCCTCCCCGACGCACCGGCTAGGCTACGCCCCGATCGTCGCGCTGGCGGTTTCGCTCCACGGCCCTTTCTCACCGCTGGTGCTGCCCCAGCGGAGCATGTAGTGGGCCGTCTTGCCAACGTCTCGGTGAGGTACGGTCCGTTCCTCAGTGAGATCGGGTCCGGACCTCAGTGAGGTCGGGACCGAGTAAGCACGGTATCGGGACCGAGTAAGCTGCTTACGCGGTGCCGATCCCTGTTGAGGTCGACGCCGACTCCCAGCTTGGGTGCGAGCGCCTGCGCCAAGCAAGGCGCGGAACCCAATCTCAGCTTGGAAACGGTTTTTCCAGGGCTCATTTCGTCACACAGCTTGCCCAAATTGCCCATTTTGCTATAGCCGAACGTCCGAAAACCGGTTTTGGGACCGGCGATCCCTCTGACCGACCCACAGGCGAGACGCCTGTGCCACACGGCCCTACGTCGGCAGGACGGTCAGCGTCGAATCCAAACGTCCGATACGCAGTTCGCGGGCCGATGTGCCGCTGCCCATTCTGGCCCGGACCTCCACGTGGTACGTGCCGGCCGCTAGGTTCGGGACCAGGAAGACGAGTTGCGAGGGCTTGTTCTTCTGGACGGTGGGCACCTTGGTGTCGCCGCCGGCGTCGGCCACGAAGTAGAGACCCTCGTCGACCTCCGCCGGGTCGAACTTCAAGCGGCTGCCGGAAAGCTGGCCGATGTTGCCGACCGTTACCGTATCGTTGCTCGTGTCGGAGCCGATGTCGCGGTACTCGATCGGGTTCGGCGA
>JAGMDK010000047.1 GCA_023128695.1 Phycisphaerae bacterium | reverse complement strand
TCGAAGCCGAGACCGACCAGCGTCGCGGCAAGGGCGTGCATCGGCGAATCCTACAGGCCTTTGAGAACCTCCGGGAAGTTGGCGTGCCTTTTGGCATCTCGGTGACCGCCACGAAGCACAACTGGGATCTGGTTACCAGCGATCGCTTCGCAGATTTCTACTTCGACCAGCAAGGCGCTTTATACGGCTGGATGTTCCAATACATGCCCATCGGGCGCGGGCATACGCTCGACCTGATGGTCTCGCCCGAGCAGCGTCTTGAGATGCTGGAGAGGACCTGGCGGATGGTCCGGGAGCGCAAGCTGTTCATTGCCGACTTCTGGAACAACGGCACCCTCAGTAACGGCTGCATCGCCGCCGGTCGCCGCGGAGGATACCTCTACATCAACTGGAACGGCGACGTGACGCCCTGCGTGTTCATTCCCTATGCGGACATGAACATCAACAAGGTGTACCGCAGCGGCGGAAACCTGAACACCGTCCTGGACTCGCCGCTCTTCCAGCGCATTCGCCAGTGGCAAAGCGCGTATGGTTACGAGCAGCGCGCGGACCAGGTGGATAACTGGCTCTGCCCGTGCGCGATCCGTGACCACTTCGGAGAGTTCGTGGAGGCCTGCCGAGCCTGTGAGGCCGTGCCCATTGATTCCGAAGCGCAGGCGGCCTTGACCGACACGGAATACCACGACGGCATGATCGAATACGGCGACAACTATGAACGAATTACTGGCTCCATCTGGGACGAACGGTATCTGTCGCCCGGCAGAACTTGCCCGCGGTTGGACAATGCGCCAGCCTAACCAGAAGGGGCCGAGCATGTTGGTCGCGGTCGCTTGCACGACGCTGGCATGGGCGGTGTCCGGTTGTGTTTGTCCGGACGCCTGCTACGAATGGTTCACAGAGTCGCCAGCGGTGTTCCTTTCCGATGATGAGTCGGCCCACTGCTACAGCGCCGAGTGGTGGTACTACACCGGGCTGCTGGCTGCTGAGGACGGGCGAGAATACGGCTTCGAGGCCGTCATCTTTCACGCTGCGCCATGGGTTTTCGTGGGTACGCCCGAGGGGTTTC
This sequence comes from Phycisphaerae bacterium, assembly GCA_023128695.1. Taxonomy (GTDB): domain Bacteria; phylum Planctomycetota; class Phycisphaerae; order UBA1845; family Fen-1342; genus JAGMDK01. Next base: position 5,196 of record JAGMDK010000047.1, on the reverse strand, counting down.
CGATCGTCGCGCCGATTCATGCACACGTAGCTCACTTTGCGATCACCGACGTGGCCGACCAGATGTTCACCTACGACCAAGTACGTTCGATCCTACCGCAACCCGTGGTCAGCGAGGGGTTCCACCTTATCACGCCGCTGCTGACGCTGCTTGGCGGCGAAGGGCGCGACCACATCAGCGGTGTCATGCCCGACGGCAGCTACGAGCTCGACCTGATCCTCGGGGCGGGAGGTGACCCAGTTCTGCACGGGGAAGAAGGGTACGTGCGCTACGGTACGGTGGGCGGCTCCTTCTACTACTCCCGGCCGCGGATGACCGCCTCCGGATTCCTCCGCGACGGGGACGAGGTCTTGCCTGTCAGTGGCAACGTGTGGTTCGACCGGCAGTGGGGCCGCGACGTGAACAATCCCTTTCTTAGGTGGGATTGGTTCGGCATCCGGCTGGACGACGAAACGACGGTCATGCTGTATCGCTTCCTTGATGGCGACACCACTCTTGATCACGGGACGCTGAGCGAGGCAGACGGCGGCGTGTCGGGCCTGATGCAAGGCGACTTCACGATCGCCAACGTTGAGTTCTGGACCAGCCCAGCCAGCGGCGCGACGTATCCCGTCAGATGGCAGGTCGAGATTCCATCAGCCGAGCTCATGCTCGATATCAACCGAGCGCTCGACAATCAGGAACTCGACGCTCGGCCCACTACGTTGAATGTGTACTGGGAAGGTTTGTGTGTCGTCACTGGAACGCGGCGTGGGGAACCTATCGGCGGGCATGCCTACGTGGAGATGACGAATTACAGCTTGCCGGAATCGCTATGCCTCACCCTACCACTTTTCCAAAAGGAGTGTAATTCATGTTTGATGCACTGAAACGACTGGGCATGATCGGAATCGGGGCGATTTCGCTGGCCGAAGATGAGCTCCGGTCGACGATCGCCGAGCTTCGGAAAAAGGGGGAGCTCAGCGAGGAAGAGGGCCAGAAAGTGATGAGTGAATGGCGCGAGCGCGTCGCCTTGAACCAGCGGGAAGTGAAAGAGCTCGTGGACAAAGCGGTGCAGGACGCGCTGAAGACCGTGGGCGCGCCGAGCCGCGAGGAGTTCGACGAACTGGCGGCCCGCCTGGGGAAGTTGGAGAGTAGGTTGGGCGAGGAGCAGCGTTAATGGTGGGGCTCGTTGCCGGGCGACGTTCGAGAGTTGGTCGCCTCCTTCAGGAGCGGCGGGTTCAAGATCGCGCTTCGGCCGGAGGATATTCACCGCCTCACGGACGCACACGAACGATCCTCGAACCGGGTGACCTTCGGGATGATCATCGGCTCACTGATCATCGGGTCTTCCTCGCTCATGCAGCTTTCAAGCGGCCCCAATTTCCTCGGTCTGCCGGTGATCGGCCTCGTGGGATACCTCATCGCGGCCGTCCTGGGCCTGGCAATGGTTTTTTCAATGTGGCGATCGCGGAGGTTGTAACGAAGTGACAAGACGAAAGGAAGCCGCCAAACGCCGAGGGTAGCGTGGGCGTCTCGCCCGCGAATCAGAGAGGGAGGGTTCAGGGTTCGGGGTTCAGGGTTCAGGGTGGGGCGATCAGCTATCAGCCCTCAGCTTTCAGCTAATGGTAGGCTGCGGCCCGGACGCGCCAATTCGAGGCCCGCATTTGAATGGTGCGTCAAGGGACGCTCGCCACACGGTTGCCGGCAAGCTCGGCACGATGGTACCCTCTGGTACCATTCAGGGACCGGCGTAGGTTGCTCCTACGACTTGGCCGTTCGATTCCTTGACGATGTTAAAGCTGAATTGCGTCTCTTGCGCCACCACCACCCGTTGAATAGGCAGCCATAGATTGACGTGGATGCGGTCCAGCCAGTCAATCTGCCAAAGCGTTCCTCCAGCGAGCAGCAAATACTCGCCGCCAGAGGACACTTCGTCGATCCAATCGTGAATGATTGCTTGCCCCAGGTAGGTCGCGGAGACCTCGTCGTCGTCGTCATCGAGGTTGGTGATCCGTGAGCCGGTGACCGTCACGCGATCACCGGGATACCAGCCCAGAACGAACCCGAAGGTGACTTCCCATACGGAGCCATCGCTTAGTTCGAGAACCTCGTTGCCATAGTTCTCAACGATCGTCAGGGTAGTAGGTACACCGCCCTCGCAGGCATCGCCGATGCCGTCGCCATCGCTGTCAGCTTGATCCGGATTCGCAGTGAACGGGCAGTTGTCCTCAGAGTTCGCAATTCCGTCCCCATCCGAATCGAAGATGATCTCGCACGCGTCGCCAACGCCGTCACCGTCGGTATCAACCTGATCGGGGTTCGGTGTGAATAGGCAGTTATCCTCGCCATCCGGAATGCCATCGCCGTCGGCGTCAAAGACCAGGGTACACGCGTCACCGCGCCCATCCCCGTCGGTGTCGAGTTGATCGGGGTTTGAGGTGAATGGGCAATTGTCGTCGTCGTTCGGAACGCCATCGTTATCGTAGTCGGAATTCGGCTCGAAGCTGAACTCGCACGCATCACCGAAGCCGTCGCCGTCACTGTCAGTTTGGTCGGGGTTGGGTGTAAATGGACAGTTGTCTTCGGAATCAAGGACGCCATCGCCGTCGAAGTCTGAATCAAAGGTGAAACTAAGCGTGCAGGCGTCGCCGACCCCATCGCCGTCGGTGTCGGCCTGATCCGCATTCGGCGTGAATGGACAGTTGTCGTCAGAATCGGGCACTCCGTCGTCATCAAGGTCGGATAGGACGAATACGGCTGTGACCGAAAGGTCCGCATCCACGGTCAGAGTAATCAGCGCTTCTTCGCCAGTGGCGTCGCCTTCCCAATGGTCGAACTGCCATCCCTCGTCCGGGATTGCCAGCAGCATAACTTGGGAACCGGCGACCACGGTATCCGTCGAAGCGCTGCTTTCGATGATGCCGTTCCCGGTGGCCGTCGTTGCGATGTTGTATTCCTGCGGAACATCCGGTGTGGATTTCGCAGGGTCGTCACCTGTTTGGGGGCAACCGCCCATGGAGGCAATCAGAATCAACGCTATCGTACAGGGAAATAATCTTGACACCGCAACACCACCCTTTCTACAAGCGAAACAACCTCGCGAAACCGCTTTCCTCTATCCAAGATACCCATATGACCGCGCCGCCACAAGCGGATTGCGCCGGAGGTGGAATCGCGACCGCTGCGTGGGCACGGGGGAGCGACGTATCACGAGAGGGCTCCTACGAGAGCCGGAGGCGCACGATTCGTAACAGGTTGTGGTCACAGGCCTTGCGTGAGCCATCGACGCAAGAGCAGGACGCTCCCCAGCCTGGGAGTGGACCCTCCCCGCCCGGGAATGACTCGTCCATTCCGAGGAGTGGATCATCCATTCCCGGGAATCACTGGTCCATTCCCCGGAATGGCTGGTCCACTCCGCGGCGGGGACCATCCGCTCCTCGGAATGGGCCATCCACTCCGCGGCGGGGACCGTCCGCTCCGCGGAGTGGGCCGACGCCGCCAAGGCGGCAGGCGTTCCCGGAGTGCCGAGGCAAGACTGGTTGCCCACAGGGGCCGGTCCTGGTATCGTGACTGTCTCAGAAGCCCGATTATCGGGGGTTGACCGCGAGACGCGGCTTCAAGACATGGAGTGCTCGAAATGGCCGATTACATCCCCGCTGGCGACGCCCAGTTCCACGCCTGGCAGAACAACTTCATCGTGTACGTCAACGGGCACCTGGCCGACCTGGGCCTCGTGGCCGGTGACGTGGTGGACCTGAACAACACCGCCGCGATGTGGACCACCGACTACCCGGCGCACACCGCCGCTCAGACCGCCGCTCAGGGCGCTCGTCAGGCGAAGGACGGCGCTCGCGATGGGTTCGAGGGAACCATCCGCCCGCTGGTGCGGCGGCTCCAAGCCAGCCCGGACGTGGACGACAGCGAACGGGCCGCGATGGGGATCACCGTGCCCGACCGCGAGGGCACGCCCGAGGGTCCGCCCAAGACCCGACCGGTCGTCAGCGTGGACACCAGCCAGCGGCTCCAGCACACGATCGCCTTCGCCGACGAGTCCACGCCGACGCGCAAGGCCAAGCCGGACGGCGTGATGGGGGCCGAAATCTGGGTCAAGGTCGGTGACCCGCCGCCGACCGGCCCGAGCGAGCTGAGCTTCCTGTCGGTCGATACGCGCACGCCGTACGTGGCCGACTTCCCCGGCGAAGACGGCGGCAAGACGGCTCACTACATGCTCCGCTGGGTCGCCACAACCGGCGAAAAGGGGCCGTGGAGCGAAACGGCCAGCGCGACGATTGGAGCGTGACATACCATGAGCGTCGGGGATTGGGTGCCCTGGGTCGCCGTTGCCGCCTTCGGCTTGAGCATCGTGAACACCGTTTGGAACATCCGTCGTGACATGCGGGACAAAGGCGCAATGCGCGTCGTCGCTGCGCTGTATCACGTGGTTACACCCGACAATCCGCGAGAAGAGGAGTTTGAACGGGAGTGGCTTGTGGTCACGGCGACGAACGTCGGTACGCGACCGGTCACCGTCAAAGGATTCTATGGAGTGATCAACGCCAAAAAGCACTTCCTCTTGATGCCCTCGAATGAAACATGCGAGGAGCGTATGAGTACGCCTATGCCGCAAGAGCTGTGCGAGGGCCAGTCGGCGCGCTGCATTGTCCCGCCAACCGTGGTCGAAAAGGAAAACGTCAAGTACTTCTTCGTTACGGATACGCACGATCGCGATTGGAAGTCACGCCAAAATCCGCTTCGGGCGGCAAAGAACAAGCAAACCCCGCGAATGAATATCGAGTAGCGTGCGCGCGTCGATTACTGCACTGAGCAACTTCGTCGCTTCGTGGCTCCGTCGCTCGCGGTAGTTGAAGCCCGAAACCTTAACCCTCTGCGGGCGAGTCTGTTTGCCCACCCTGAATCCCGAACCCTGAACCCTCCGTCGCCGTCATCTCTCAGATCCCCAGCAGGCCAAAGTCGCCGTACTCGTAGACCGGCTCGACACGACCATCGTCAATATCACCCTGCCGAAGATGCTGGCCGAACTCAACACGGACACCTTCGGCGTTCAATGGGTTGTGATCACCTACCTGATCGGGGCGGCCATCGCGATGACGACGGTCACCTGGCTGGGAGCCAAGATCGGCCACAAGAACACGTACATTCTGGGATTACTGGCGTTCACGCTGGCCAGCGCCGCCTGTGGCCAGGCCTGGTCTC
>JAGMDK010000469.1 GCA_023128695.1 Phycisphaerae bacterium | reverse complement strand
CCCACTTTCCTGACGCCCACCCCCGGTCTGGGGCTCGAAAAAGTTGCTGGCAACCGGGCACCCGAGAATCTATCCTGTTGGGATGCAAAACGTCCAGTCGAAAGAGTCGGAGGTTGCCGCCCGGGGGTCGTCGGGGAACGAAGACTTCAAGACTTGGCTCGCGCGCTCCCGGGCCCGCGTCGAAGAGGCCCTCACCGCTCACCTCAAGCAGATCAGCAAAGTCGCGGGGACGAACAGTCGCCTGCCCGAGGCCGTACTGTATTCTGTGAGAGTAGGCGGCAAGAGGCTGCGTCCGATACTGGTGCTGGAATGCTGCCGGGTGTGCGGCGAGCAGCCGGACAAAGCCATGCCGGCGGCCCTGGCGATGGAGTTGATACATACGTTCTCGCTGATCCATGACGACCTGCCCGCGATGGACGACGACGACCTGCGGCGTGGCAAACCGACCAACCATAAGGTCTTCGGCGAAGCGCTGGCGATTCTGGCGGGAGACTGGCTGCTGGCGCACGCCTTCTCGCTGCTCGCCTCGGGCGGCTACGAGAACAAGACGGTTCCCGCGTTATTGGAAATCCTCGCCGACGGGACGAAGCGTATGATCGAAGGTCAGGGAGCCGATATTGCCGGCGAGGGGCAACCGGCCGATGGTGAGCTGGTACAGTATATTCACCGTCACAAGACGGCCGCCCTGATCGAGACCTGCTGTCGGCTGGGAGCCATCTGTGCCGCCGCCTCGACGGAGCTGACTGATGCACTCACGCATTATGGGCATCATCTCGGTCTGGCTTTTCAGATCGCCGACGATCGGCTCGACGCGACCGGCTCACAGGAAAAAATGGGCAAGCGGGTCGGCAAAGACGCCGACGTCGCCAAGCAGACTTATCCGGCGGCCTTCGGGCTGGAAGAGAGCGCGGCCCAGGCAGCGCGGGAGATGGAAGCGGCCCTGCGGGCCCTGGAGCCGTTCGGTCGCCAGGCTGAGCATCTGCGGAGCTTGGCAAGGTATGTGATTCAACGAGACTCGTAAAGGACTGTTCCACGATGAAGCGAATCCTCGACACGATTACCTCACCCACGGACGTACAGCGGCTCTCGATGAGCGAGCTCGAACAGCTCGCCGGCGAGGTCCGCGAACGGATCATCGAGGTAGTCAGCAACAACGGCGGACACCTCGCCAGCAACCTGGGCGTGGTCGAATTAACCCTAGCGTTGCACCGCGTGTTCGATTTTCGCCGCGATCGCTTGTTATGGGATGTCGGCCACCAATGCTACGTCCACAAGCTGATCACCGGCCGGAACGCCGACTTCGACACTCTGCGACAGGCCGGCGGCGTGAGCGGTTTCCCCGATCCTGCCGAGAGCGTGCACGACCTGTTCAAAGTCGGCCACGCCGGCACGGCCATCGCGACGGCGGTCGGTCTGGCCCGGGGCGACGCCACCCTGGGACGCAACCGCCGGGCGGTGGCGCTGGTCGGCGATGCCAGCATCGTCAACGGCGTCGCGTTCGAGGGGCTTAACCAGGTCGGCGTGCTCAAACGTCAGTTCCTTGTAATTCTCAACGACAATTCGATGGGCATCGCCAAGACGCAGGGCGGGATGGCGACCTACCTGGCACGTTTTCGCATCAGCAGTCTCTACGAGGAAGTCAAACATCAGGTAAACAACCTGCTACCGAAAGTGCCGGTGGTCGGCAAGAGCGTGTATGACGCGCTGGAGCACATCAAGGAGGGTTTCAAGGCGACGGTTTCGCCACACCAGATCTTCGAGCAAATGGGCCTGCTGTATGTTGGGCCGGTTGACGGACATGACCTGCGGCACCTGGTTGATCTGCTGCAATTGCTACAGGATGTCTCGCAGCCGGTGCTGTTGCACGTCCATACCGAGAAGGGCCGCGGCTGTGAGTGGGCCTCGCACGATCCCTGTGCCTATCACAGCCCGGGACGGCTCCAGATCGAGGGCGATTCGGTCAGCGTGATTAAGGGTGAGCGCAAGAGCTGGACGAGCGCCTTTGCGGACGCGGTCATCAAGATCGCCGGCGAAGACGAGCGGGTGTACGCGCTGACCGCCGCCATGCCGGATGGGACCGGGCTCGCGAAGGTTCGTCAAAAGCTGCCGGACCGCGTCCTCGACTGCGGAATCGCGGAGAGCTGCACGGTGGACATTGCCGCCGGGATGGCCAAGGCCGGGCTGCGACCGCTGGCATGCATCTACTCCACGTTCCTGCAACGGGCGTTCGACCAGGTGTTCCAAGAGGTGGTTCTTCAGGGCTTGCCGGTCGGGTTCTGCATCGACCGGGCCGGGCTGGTCGGCGGCGACGGGGCCGTCCACCACGGTTATCTCGATCTCGCTTATCTCCGCGGCTTGCAGGGCATGGTGCTCATGGCCCCGGCCGACGAACCTGAGTTGGAACAGTGCCTGCGCTTCGGGCTCAAACTCGACCGCCCCTGGGCCGTCCGCTACCCGCGGGACACGGTGCCCGACGACTTCGGCGACCCACCGTCATTCTTCCTCGGGAAGAGTCGGCTCATGCGTGAGGGCCCGGATGCTACGATTCTGGCATACGGCAGCCTGGTGTCGATCGCGATGGACGCGGCCGAGCGGTTGGCGGAAGAAGACATTTACGTCTCGGTGGTCAACGCGCGTTTCGCCAAACCGGTGGATGAGGACATGGTCACCACGGCGGTGACGCGCAACACGCCCGTGGTCACCATCGAGGAACACGCGGTCGTCGGCGGGTTCGGCAGCGCGGTGCTCGAAACGGCGAACCGGCTGGGATTGCCGACCGATGCGATCATCCGCCTGGGACTGGGGGAGCGGTTCTATGAGCACGGAGCCCGGGCCGGGCAGCTCGCGGAAGCCGGCCTCGACGCGATCAGCCTGGCCGCCACGGTGCGGCGGGTCGTGCAGGCCCAATTGGAGACCGACGCGGCGACGCGACGAGCCCCATCGGAAAGGTCGTCGAGCGTCGGCGGGTCTTCTTAATGCTCTGTCAACGCTGATTTGACGAGTTGCGTATCGATCGGAATGTGTGCCACTGCTCTTGAGCAGTGCTAAGCTTCGCCGAGTGCACCGAGATCGCTATGAAACACTGCTCAAGAGCAGTGGCACACCAGCCCGTCAAAGGTAGGCCGGCCATGGACGCTTTTATCGCGAAACATCTGCAAGGTGTCTCGCGGACGTACGCTATTGTCGTGCCGATGTTGCCGGAGCCTCTGGCGGATGCGGTTGGCAGCGCGTATCTGCTGATGCGTATCGTCGACACGCTCGAAGATGCCCCGCAGCTTACCACTGATGAGCGTGTCGGTCATCTCGCTCATCTCGACGCCGCCCTGTCCGGCGACGATGAAGCCGTCGCAGCCCTCGCGGTGCCGATCGGGGATCTCGAAGCCGAGCACGACTTGATGCAGGCCGCGCCCGAAGTCTTCCGCAAGGTGCAGGCACTCGAGCCCGCTTATCGCGAGGCCGCCCGCGAATGTGCCCGCGCCATGAGCGCCGGCGTATGTAAATTGATCACTCGCAGTACCGAGCGCGACCGGCCCTACCCGGCGATCCGCGACGCGGCCGAGCTACACGAATACTGCTACTACGTGGCGGGTACCGTGGGCGAAATGCTGTGCGCGATGATGGCGCACTACCTGAAGCTGCCGGCTCTTAAACATTTACGCGAGCTAGCGGTCGAGCTTGGCGTCGGCCTGCAACTCGTCAACATCCTCAAGGACGCCTTCAAGGACTCCCACCAAGGCCGCCGTTACCTGCCGGCCGTCGAGGACGGGCAGGTCTCGCACGCCGAGATTTATAAAGCGGCTTTGAATGAAGCCCGGCAGAGCCTCCAGCGCGGGATTGATTTCGTTCTGGCGCTGCCGGCGAGTGCCCGCGAATTACGCTCGTTCTGCGGCTTGCCGATCGCGTGGGGGGCGATGACGCTCGCCCAGGCCGAACGCGACGCCGGCGGCGCCAAGATCGGCCGGGGTGCGATCCGCTCCTCGATCGAGCTGTTCAACAAGCTGGCCGGCGACGACCAGGCCCTGCGTGACTGGCTTTCGTCGCTGCTGTGGTCGCCGGGTCGTCGGGGGAGGCGGTGCGGATGATGACGGCGGCGTAGATCCGTTTGGCCCCCGCCTTGCGCAGCACCTTCGACACCTCGCACACCGTCGCCCCGGTCATCAAAAGATTGTCAATGATACAGACGGTCTTGCCCGCCAGAGCCGGCGCCCTCCACAATGACCGCGCCGGCTGCCACCACCACGGCGACGGCGTAAAGCAGCCTTTCACATTCTTGAAACGCTGATTCTTCGACGTAATCCGGGTCTGACTCGGCGAATGCTTCGCTCGGCGTACCAGCCGCACGGCCGGAACCTTCACCCGCCGCGAGAGGGCCTCGGCCAGCACCCGGGCGTGGTCACACGGGCGCTGCCGGCGGCGCAGCCAGTGCATCGGCACCGGCACCAGGGCGTCCAACTCGTGTCCCCAGCGGTGCTGCCACAGGGCCGCGGCCAACAGCTCGGCCAGGTAGTCCGCGTTACGCTCCCGCCCGGTGTACTTCAACCCGAGCACGAGCGGGCGAATCACCGGCTCATAGGTGCTGACCCGCGCCACGCCGGCGACGTTCCAGAAACGCTCCGTTCGGCAGCGGGCGCAGCCGTCTTCGTGAATCGCCTCCCGCGGCAGCGTCCGCCCGCACCGCGGGCAGTACGGCCGAGCCATGGCGGCAACGATCTCATCATGGCAGGTTTCGCACGCCAAACGGCCTCCCGCCGAGATCCACTCCCCGCAACTGAGGCAGGTTTGGGGCAGGGCGGCATCGAGCAGGCCGCGCCCGAGACTGCGGAACGGGCCGGCGGCGGAAGACAGGACGGCAGTCACCGGTCGCCGGCATCTTCGGACGCCGGCGGCTCGAACGGGGTGGCCCGCGGCTTGCCGGCCGCGTCGAGCTGGATTTTCTGAATCCGTTGCTCGGCCTGGTCGAGAATCCGGCGGCAGTGGGCCGCCAAGTTCATCGCCTCCTCGTACTTGGCGATGGATTCCTCGATGCCGATCTCGCCGGATTCCATCGCCTCGACAATGGCGTCGAGCCGTTCCATGGCCTCTTCAAATTTGAGCTGTTTGGCGGATTTGCTCATGATCGTCCGCTCCGATAGGGCACAATAACATCATGAAGGCTGGGGGGAGGGCGGTCAAGCAACCGCCCAGCCTCGCGGGGTGTGACTTTTTTTGTGGCCGGAGGATGAAGCACCCTGCAAAACACGTCCTGACACGTCATGAAGAGCCGCGGGCTAAGGAACGTG
>JAGMDK010000468.1 GCA_023128695.1 Phycisphaerae bacterium | reverse complement strand
CGGCACACTGAATTAGCCGCGTTAGTCCGGCTTCGTCGCTTCACTCACCAGCCACGGCGCCACGTACCTCCTGTTCCAGGCATAGCCCAAGATCCCGTGATGGTTGCTGAAATGCCCCGCCCAGACCATCTCCGATTTCCAGGGCCGCTGCACCAGCTTCGACCGCAGCGCTGCCTTGGGCACGGCGGCCGCCAAGTCAAAACCGTCCTTGCCCGCCGAGGCGGCGTGATCCCGATCGACCGTGCCGAACGTCTTCGTTCCCCAACCCAGGATGAACCAGTCGTACGGCGAATAGAGATTGACCAGCTTGCCGTCGAGGCGCTGCAAGGTTTTAGTCAGATCGTATGTTGGGCTGACCGCCGACTGGACCAGCACCACGTTGTTGAGTCGAACATTCTCCGGCACGGCCTCGGCGACCAGCAGCGCGATGCCCCCGCCGGCTGAGTATCCGACCAGATCGATCCGCGCCTGGGGCTGCCGGCGGCGGAACTCCACGATCTCCTCCGCCACCCGCGCGGCGTGGGCCCGATTCACCTCGTAGTCCATCAGGTGTCCGAAGGCGTTGTAAAAAGGGGTATCCCACTCGTCGATGCGAATCTCGGCGTCCACACCCGCGTCTCGAAACCCGTGGTACGCGCCGCCCAGGTACCACGCCCCGCCTCCGATCCCGGGGAACATGTATACCAGCCCGCGCTGCTCCTCCCGCATCGTTGGCGCCGGCGGCTTGAAGCAGCCCGCGCCGCACGCAACGAGCGCGAGCAAGACCGCCGGCAGCGCCTTCCGCATTCGACTCGTTACTATCCTCACGCTACCGCTCAATGCCCTGTATGCCCGAAGCCGCCGCGGCCACGTTGACTTTCAGCCAGCTCTTCGACTTCCACCACCTCCACGTGAGCCACCGCGTTGATAACGAGCTGGGCGAAGCGCATCCCGCGCTCGATCGTGTACGGCGCGCTGCCGCAGTTTGCCAGAACGACCTGAAGCTCCCCGCGATAGTCGGCGTCGATCGTTCCCGGTGCGTTTGGCAGCATCAGCCCGTGCCGCAGCGCCAAACCACTCCGGGCCCGCACCTGCCCCTCATACCCCGGCGGAATCTCCAGAAACAGCCCCGTCGGGACCAGCTTGATCTCCCCCGGCGCGATCGTTATCGGCTCGTCGTTGGAGGCATACAGGTCCAACCCCGCGGCGTGCTCGCTCATATATCGTGGCAAGGGCAAATCCGCCAGCCCCGGCCGACGCCGAATCTTCAACATCGGTTTCATGTTCGTATCCGTGCTCCTTGGTTTCAGAACTCTCGCATTCTGTTGTTGGCAGGGTCTCTGTGTCCGCCACATCAGCCGCACTGCTGCCATAAATATCTACTGTATAGCAGTCCGCCGCAAAAGTCGTGTGGCACCGGCTTCCAGCCGGTGGAACGTCCGGGACAGAGCCCGGACGCTACATTTTCGGCCGAAGCCGACTTTTGCGGCGGGCTGATATGGCATGTCAGGGGTCTTGACAGAACGGGTTTAACTTGGCGCAATAGTCGTTAGCGAGGCAGGTCCGGCGGGCAAACGGGGCTCGTGAGGGAGTCGCCGGTGAAACACGTATCGGAGAAAGCTGTCGTGGCATCGATGCCCGATCTCACGCCCCTCGCATTGCACCGCGAGGGGAATCACCTGAAATTTGTTCTGAGAACGCCGAAAGACATCCTGGCCCAGCTTCCCGATAACTACGAGCAGATCCTCGCCCAGCGGCTGGCCAACCTCTTGGCCGACGAGACCCCGCTCACCGTCGAGATCAACCTCGCGGGCTTGGCGGGCATCAGCAGCCGTCAGCTCGGCTCCTTGATCGCATTGGAAAGGGTCCTGCGTCCTCGTTTCGGTGCCGTCTTGATGACGAACGTCAGCCCCACCATCCGGCATGTGCTGGAAGTGACCCGCACCGAGCGGCTCTTCAAGCTTTCCTAGGCTTTATCGACTGTGAAGCGAGGTACCCTCAAACCCCATTCGCGACGCCAGGCCTGGGATAATGATGCCCTGCGCGATCCGCACGCCCAACTTGACAAAGCCGCGCGAATCGAGGCGATGTTCGACGCGATCGCCCCAACGTACGAGTGGGTGAATACGGTGGCCAGTTTCGGCCGCGACGCACAGTGGCGCCGGCGAACCGTCGCGGCGGCGGACGTGCGCCCGGAGGACGTGGTGCTGGACGTGTGCTGCGGGACCGGCGACATGGTGCGCGCTTTCGCCCAGACCAAACCCACGCCGCGGCTGATCATCGGGCTCGATTTTTCCACGCGGATGCTGAAGCGGGGCCACTTCAACGGCGTCCAGACCCAGGTTCGGGTGATTCGCGGCGATGCGCTGCGTATGCCCCTAGCACCTGAGACGGCCGATGTAATCAGTTGCGTCTTCGGCGTGCGGAACTTCCGCGATTTGCAGGCCGGGTTGGCGGAGATGTACCGTGTCGCCCGGCCCGGGGCCCGGGTCGTGATCCTGGAGTTCGCCACCCCGGGAAACCGCGCCTTGCGCTGGGTCTACCAAGTGTACTGTGACCACATGCTGCCGCTGGCGGCGGGTGTGCTCAGCCGCGAGAGAATGGGGGCCTATCGCTATCTGGCACGCTCGATCCGCACCTTCGAGACCACGTTGACCATGACGCGGCGATTGGAGGACGCGGGTTTGCGCGACGTGACAGCGCGGCGGATGAATCTCGGTGGGGTGGTGCTCTATCGGGGCGTCAAGCCGGGCGGCCAGGAGGTTGCTGAACAATGAGAAAGGGTGAACCAATGAAACGGATTGGTATGGGACTGATCGTCCTGGCGGCGGCGGTAGCCTGGAGTGCGTGCGAGCGCAGTGAGACAACCGGCGGCGGCCAGACCGCGACGACGACAACGCAGCCCGCCGAGACGGCGGCAGAGACCGTAGCGAGCGAGCCGGACCGCAAGAATGCCAAGTTCGAAAAACTGAAGCGTCTGAAGGAAGAAGCGCAGCGGAAGGCCGGCGAGGGAATCGAAGCAGGGTCGGAGCTGCTCCGGCGGGCGCGCGATAAGTACGAAGATGATGTTAAAGAGAAGCTGGCACGGCTCGAGGAGCACCTGGGCGAATTGAAGGAGAAGGCGCGGCAAGCCGCGGAGGAGGCGCGGCCCGAGGTCGAGAAACGGCTCAAAGAACTGGCCGAAAAGGCCGCCGCGGCCCGCGAGCAGTTTGAGCAGCTCAAGGAAACGAGCGGCGAAGCCTGGGAAAATGCAAAGCAGAACCTGGAAGCCGCCGTGGAAGAGTTGAATAAGGCCATGGACGAGACCGCCGCCGATACGCAACCCTCAACACAGCCGGCGGAAGACTCATAGCGCTCCGTCGCAGCTGAATTGACGGGTTGCGTATCGATCAGAATGTGTGCCACTGCTCTTGAGCAGTGCTAGATATCGTCGAGTGCTCCAGAATCCATAAGAAACACTGCTCAAGAGCAGTGGCACACCAGTCCATCAATTGACGAGCGACAGAGCACTAGCAGTTGCGGCGAACCATTAAGGCAATCCGGCGGCGGATTGGTTGAGATGGTCGCAATTCCGATAGAAGTAATTGGTGTAATAATAGGACTTCTGGGGAGGAGGGTGTTGATTGGGGGATCGGATCCACTCTGGATTGAGCGCATACCAGTCCGGGCCGCAATTATAGCGGGTGTCAACGTAGGTGTTCTTGGCATGGCCGTCCAGGAAGCCCATGCTGTGCCAGGAAAAGGCGCCGTGGTTGCCCATTACCTGTATCTTCGGCGACGACGAACCGAGGCCCCAGTCCATCGGGTCCTCAAAGTACATCGCGTACGTTGAGGGGTGTTTGTATAGCGCGTCACGAACAAGGTCACGAATCATGATACTCCACCCGCCCTGATAAAAGAGCCACGTCCCCATCTGGCTCTGAGACATGCCATACTTTCGCACATCACAAGATGCCAACCCTCCCCTCCTGAAAACAGCAGCTAGATTGAAGTGGTAGCTCGTGCCAATGTCATCATAGGAACTGATCTCCACCGGCTCAGCACCGGGAATACCCCAGTTTCGCTGGTAGCAGGTTAGGTCGGAGGGACACTCCAGGACCGGGACCTCCGCGCGCTGGACGAGTTGGCCTCCCTTGTACAAGTCGCCTTCGATATCAGCCCCCAGGAGGTACACATTGAGCGGGCGGTCTTCAAAGCGAATGTAAAACCAGGGCTCAGAATACCAGTAGTCAGAGTTTGTCTTGCCGCCGTAGGACCAGCTACTAATGCCGCTCGTGCCGCCGTCATGGTGAACCTGGAAGGGGAAACAATCGTTGTGGTCCTGCAAGTATAGGTTGGTACCCTGCATCAATGAGCGCAGATTTGAGAGACACGTGGCGACTCCGGCATCATCTTGCGTGTGGGCCAGGGCGGGCCGCAAGACGATGATCAAGAGGCCAAGCGCCCCCACGACTAACAACAGTTCGATCAACGTAATACCGCGCCGCCGTCTGAGTGAGTTGGTATTCATCTCTTTGCTCCTTACGTTGGAGGACACTTGGTACTATTACGCGCTGTTACTCAATCTATTGAGCGTATTCGATGGCGAATACTCACGCGCAGGCCGATATTATTTCTGCCTGTGATGGCAGAAGCCAGCCTCATTCCAAACGCCCAGACGCGAATATGACGGCCCATTCGTGTCCCCCACCGCTAATAATCCGACGCAAAAGTCGCCGCGGGCGGAAGATGCGGTAGCGGCCGGCGGCTCGCCGGCCGTAGGAGGCCGGAAACGCCACTTCGTGCCGACGGCCTGCGAGCCGCAGGCCGCTACGGGGCTTTTGCGGCGGATTGTTATGGAGCACCGGGCGAGGTAGTCGCGGTTTTCGGCGGCCCACAGTATCTGTGCTTGGAGTCGCTATAATAGTGCCTCCTCAGCAGAATTCGTGGGC
>JAGMDK010000467.1 GCA_023128695.1 Phycisphaerae bacterium | reverse complement strand
GGCAACCCGTCGCTCACGCTCCGGGCTCTGATCAGAATGGCGATCGGCTGTCACTTCCGAAATCGGCCTGACCGCCGGAGCCGCCTCGACCGTAAACGGCCCCGACACGCGGGCCTTCGACTTGTCCACTTTCGGCTGATCGTAGAGCATCTCCTGATCGGCGTACTTGGCGATGGCCGCGTCGATCGCCTCGCGGCTCATGCCTTCCTTGATCTCCGGGTTGTTGGCGATCGACTTGAGCGTGATGTGCGGGACGGTCGTGTATATGAACCCGCTGGTCCAGCCCTTCGTGCTTGTAAAACTCGATCGCCTCGCGCAGCGGCGGGTTCTGCTCCGGCTGCTCAAACAGCGAAAGCTGCTGCGGACCGCGAGTTGACCGGCCGGAGGCCGATCCCACCCCATTGCGGCGGGTGGCCTCGATGATCGTGCGCGGGTCGATCCGCTCGTGGACGTGCAGCGAGACGGTCGGGACCTCGAAGCTGGTGTGCTCCGCCTTGCCCGCCCAGACGAGTTGCGGGTCGAGGTGCGGATCGTACGCGTAGGTCTTCTTGCCGGTGTCCTGGTCCGTTTCCGGCGTAACCAGCCCCACCGGCGGGTTGTTGACCCGTTTCTTGTCCGTGTGGTCGTAGGAGTCGATCGCCTTCTTCTTCGTTTTCGGCTTCGTGCTCGCCTTCCTGACCGTCCGTTTCGCCATCGCCGCCCTTCTTTTCAGAGCCGAGGTGCCTGCGGCGGAACCGTGAGCGGGCACCACACAGGGGCCCGGCCGCCAGTGCATAATATCACGCAGCGGGAGCACGGTGGCAAGCCGGGCGGCGCAAATGACGTGCAGGATGCTCCCCGGGCCCGACCGTCCCGGCCCGTCGGTTCTGGGGCCTGGGGCGTCATGACAGAGAAACCGCCGATGAGCACTCGCGCCGTGCGCAGGCGCGGAACCGCTCCCGCGCCACCGGGGGGCCTGCAACCACGTCCTTGGCGGGTCGACTACTTACCAGTCGGCTGGCGAGACGGTTGACGGAGACCGCTACGGTGGGTCCGTTTTACTCGCCGATTTTACCTGCCCAAGGTGGGCCCGTTTTGGATGCCGATTACCAGCCGCGACAGGCCGCGGTGAAGAAGAACCGGGAGGCTGGATCGGTCAGTCGGCGGGTGATCGCACACACCGTGACAGCCCTCCGGAAAGTCTAGCAGATGAAGCAGTTCATGAAGTATGTGAAGGCACGCCAAGCAAACGAGGTGCGCGTGAGTTGCTGAAGCTCGTGGCGCTTGGTCTCGGTCTCTTCGTCGGAGAGCGGGATCGTGGCGTCGCGGGGTGAGCCACGGGTAACGCCCTCGTTCCACTTCGTGCGGTTGTTGATCTGCCAGTTGAGCCGAGTGATCCGCTGCCGGCGGAGATAACCCCGCAGTCGCAGGTCCGAGTCCCGTTCCCGCTAGTGAAATCCGGGTTGCGAAATCGCGCGACTCACGGGTTAACGACCGACACCGAGGCGCCTCGGCGTTTGCGTTTCTATCGCGAGTTTCCGCAAGAACTTAGCAACAACACATCTCCTGGCCGGCGGCGGCAGAGACACGCGCGCGACCTCCCATCCACGGCACTGCTCCGGCCCGCTCACGCCGTTTCCGCCCAAGGTCTCTGAGTCTCTGGTCCGGGTAGGCCTTCGGGTTATGAGGGGGTCGGCTTCGCTGGGGCGAACCCAACCCTGATGGTTCGGTTCGGCTAAGCGGACGCAACGTCTACGGGGCAATTCGATCGGTGGGGTCGGGACGGCCGAAAGCCCTCTGCGCCGGACAGAGCTTGCTGGAGACGTTCCGGGGGCTGCTTCGGAAGAAGAGGCGACGGGCAGGCCGGGCCAGGGGCAGAGGTTCCCCCGGTCCCAGATGAGGTGGCAGCCGCCGGGGGTTGCGAGCACACAGACGCGCCGCGGCTGGACGCTGACGCATAACTCACGTGGTTGCAGCGGTTGGGAGCAGTGGGTCTGATTCCTGGATGCTCCAGATGCTCCAGCAGAGGACCCAAGAGCAAGGCGGCGCAAGCAACTCCGCTCCCCCGGCCGTCCGGATGGGCGGAGGACCGGGCGGCGAGGAACGACCCGGCATGGGGATTGGCGGTGTCGGTCCGCCACGCGGTGCGCAACGCGAAGAGCTGTGGAGCAAACTCGAGTCTTACGCGCAAGACGTCGGCATGAGTGCCGAAGATCTGGAGAGCCTCACGAGCGACATAGACTCTGCGGTGACCAGTGTCCTTGGGAACATGAACGAATCGAGCGATCCGAGAGAGGTTGTGGCAGACACGATTGCCGGCGTGCTCGAAGAACACGGCATCGATCCCGAAAGCCTCAAGCCGACGTCAGGGGAGGTGGGCCGCGAGAGTATGTCGTTCGGGTAGGATGACCGATTGAGGTTCGATAAACTGGAAACCTCGGTCAAGAAGAACACGAGGCGTCTATTACGGTGATCGTTCCAATGAACAAGGCGGGTCTTGACACGTTCCACGAAACAAGTCGGAAGCTGGACTTCGTGGCCCCCATGGTGTCTTTGCTGAACGAATTCCACCGTGGGAACATCGCGGACAGGGAGCGCGTCCGGGAAGAATCGGCCATTCAAACTCACCTCGGCGAACACCGCGAGGCATGGGACCACGTCTTTCCAAGATTCCCCGAATGCCCCTGGAAGCGCCGCACGATCACCTGGGAGTGCCACAGGGGGCGAAGAGACGTCTACCTGAGGGATCTCATCGTTGCATACGTGCCGCGGCAGGAGACTGGAACTCGCCTGATCGTCAATCCCGCCACCGTGGACGGCAGACATGCCAGATGGCTGGCGCATGAGCTGCCCGCTTATCAGGTCGTCGGTACTGATATTGACCCTCGGTGGAACCGCCTTTATCGAATGGTGATTTTTTGGAAGTATCGCCAACTGAAAAACTTCCGATTCGTACGAGAGAACATCTTTGAGCCGGATCTGGCGCGACGCCCGGCAGCCGTCACCTTTTTTGGCGCCTGTGGTTCCGTAACGGACGGCTGCATGGACTACGCCATTGCCGTGAACTCCCCCCTTCTGATCTGCAGGTCCTGCTGCCACGACAACATCGGGGGTAATACGGAGATCGTGAGGCGGCCGGGGCGACCGGTCAACGACTTCTTCGCCTGGAAGAACTACTGGTTCGCGAAATACAAGAAAAAAGGGAGGGGCTTCTACTTTTCGGATCGCTACTTCGAGCACGCTTACCCGAGAAGCAAGGCGGCACGGGAAATCATGGACTCCAAGACCATCATCGCCGTTGCCCGGAATGCGCCGGAGAGTGACATTTGCAGAAGTGTGATTGACCTCGACCGGTGCCTGTTCCTGCAAGAGAACGGTTACGATGTCATGTATCGCGAGGAGATCTTCTTCGCTCACAAACGGTGCGACACTCCCGGTTGACGCTGAACCTGCCCTGTGGAACTGAGCTTCCTGTTGGTTGACACGCGGACGCCGTACGTGGTAGACTACCCTGGCGAAGACCCTTGACACTGTGCGTCGAGGGCAGGCGGCCCGGCAAGACCGCCCACTACATGCTCCGCTGGGTCGCCACGACCGGCGAAAAGGGACCGTGGAGCGAGACGGCCAGCGCGACGATTGGAGCGTGGATGGAGGGCGCGTACCGGACGCACCTTACCTCTGCTCACCCTAGAGACTCCACAGGAAGGAGAGAAAATGATGCTCCAGACCATCGCTAACGGAAGGGAGACGCCCGCTGCCAGCGCTCAGCTCCCGCTTCTTTGTCTTGGGGTAGTCCTCCTGGTGTACCCCATGCTCGCTCGGGCGCAGGATCGCAGGTGTCAAGTAGCGATCCGGAAGGCTGAGCAACCCGGGCCGTCCGCCGCATGCCTCGCGGCGGCAGCTTATGACGCCAAACGTGGGAGCCTTAGAGTACGTAACGAAATAACCT
>JAGMDK010000466.1 GCA_023128695.1 Phycisphaerae bacterium | reverse complement strand
CCGGAGTCAAGCAGAGAATCAGTTTCTGAAATTGCTCTAGCCCCATCCGAGCAGTACAGGAATGATTGAACCAGGTTCAGAAACCTCTGTTCATTGTTACCAGCACGAGGCCATGGCGTGCACGTTTGGTCTGGGCCTCGTTGTTGATGATGAACGCTTCGCTCGCCAGGTGGCCCGAGCGGCGTTCGACGAGCTGGACCGCCTCGAGCAGCTTCTCAGCCGCTTCATCCCGCACAGCGACATCGCCCGGATCAACGGTCTGGCACCGGGACAGTCCGTCCGCGTCGAGCCTGATACCGTCGAGTGCCTGCGCTTGGCGGCGCAACTCCAGGCCGACACCGGCGGCGCGTTTGACATCGCCTTTCGCAGCAGACGCGAAACCCCCTCCGACGCAACCGCCGAAACCGTGCCACCCTTGGTGTTCGATCCGACGAATCATTCCGTCGGCGTGCAGATGGCCGGCGTCGTGCTGGACCTCGGCGGCCTCGGAAAAGGGTATGCCCTCGACCGGATCGCCGACCTGCTGCGCGAATGGGGTATCTTCACGGCCCTGGTCCACTCGGGCGAAAGCACCGTCTCCGCCTTGGGCCGTCCAGCGGAAGGAGCGGGCTGGCGGGTCGGTCTGCGTAATCCGGAGCAGCACTCAGAAACGTTGGACACGCTCGAATTGAGCGACTATGCCCTGAGCGGCTCGGGTCAACTTCTGCACGGCGACCACATCATCGATCCGCGCGGCGAGCGACCGGCCGCCGCGACCGCCGCTGCCTGGGCGCTGGCGCCGACCGCGGTCGTCGCGGACGCACTCTCGACCGCCTTTATGGTGATGTCGGTTCAGGAAGTGGAGCAGTATTGCGGACGGCAGGCTGACGTATCGGCCATACTCCGGACCGAAACGCACCGGGGGCGAGAACTGGTTTACTTTGGCCGGAAAATGTAGCGGCCGGGCCCCGTACCGGCCGTCCTAATGTAGCGGCCGGGCTCTGTACCGGCTGTCCTAATGTAGCGGCCGGGCTCTGTCCCGGCCGTCCTAATGTAGCGGCCGAGTTCTGTCTCGGCCGTCTCTTCGCGCTACCTGGAGACATCCGGGACAGAACCCCTTGACGAAGCCCGCATACTTTATGTACGTAGCGGGCTCGCTCTCCGAAAGGCGGGGAAGCCAAGGCCCGTATAAGATGTCAACCTGTACGTGGAGACGAGTTGATGATCTCAAACTATGCCAAGACAATCCAACCAAACGCCGGCCGGAAGCATTTGATCCTCTTGCCGCCCGCGGTCGCAGTGCTGCTTACGGCCCTGAGCATGATCCCGGGTTGCGCCTTCTGGGAGGACCTGATCGGCGAGACCCCGACCGAGCGCGTGCCGGGCCTCGAGAAATTCACCTCGGCCGAGGCGTTTAAGCAATATCTCTGCGAGCAGGTCAACGCCCGGAATGACCGCTCTGGATTCACCTTCGATTTCCTGGCGGCACCGGGCGGTCTCCAAACAGCGGAAGCCGAGGATACGAGCGGCGGCACCGGTGACGCCGACTACTCCACCACGAATGTCCAGGAAGCCGGCGTCGATGAGAGCGACATCATCAAGAACGACGGCACCTACCTCTATATCGTTTCGGGGGGTTACTCGGTGGGCACCCAGATTGCTACCGCCGACAGTCCCGCGGGAGGGACCGAGATCGCTACCGCCGAGAGTCCCGCGGGAGGGGCCGAGAACACCGGCGAGTTGTGCATCGTACGGGCCGTGCCGGCGACGGAGCTGGCGGTGGTCTCCCGGCTGGACCTGCCCGGGAACGCCTCGGAACTCTATCTCAGGGGCGACCGGCTCGTTACCCTGGGTTCTTCGTACGGCCAGCAAGGCAGCACTACCGTCATTAACGTGGTCGATGTCACCGACCGGACCCAACCTGCGATTTTGACGACGGTAGAAGCCGCCGGCGACCTGAACACCAGCCGCCTGATCGGCTCACATTTGCACGTCGTGTTGCAAACGTATCCCGAATTCTCCTACGAGGACGATGATGCCGATCTCGAAGCGCGCACGCTGGACGAGCTCCTCCCGGACATGACCGTTACTTCCGCCGATGGAACGCCCACGCAACAGGACGTCGTTGCCTGGGATGACGTCTACCGTCCCATCACACCCGACGGCTACCTGCTGACGGTGGTCCTGACCATGGACGTGGACGATCTCAGTCAGCCGATCCAGCAGGCCGGCGTGGTCGCCAATGCCGGCACGGTCTACGCCTCGACCGAGGCCCTCTACCTGGCCGACTACAACTACGATTACTACGAGACAACCGGCCAGAGTCGCGATCAGACCCTGATCTCCAAACTCGAGTTCCGCGCGGAAGGGGCCGTCTACGTGGCGGCGGGCGCGGTCCCCGGCTGGCTGCTCAACCGCTTCTCGCTGGGCGAATACAACGGCTACCTGCGCGTCGCCACCACCACCGGGTGGAGTTCCCGCGGCGGCGAATCCGGCATCGAGAACCAAGTCTACGTGCTGAAAGCCGAAGAGGGGGGGCTGGTCATCACCGGCCAGATCGATAACATCGCTCCCGGCGAACAGATTTACTCCGCCCGCTTCATCGGCGAGCGCGGCTTCCTGGTCACGTTCGAGAAAATTGACCCGCTGTTCACATTGGACCTGAGCGACCCGACCAATCCCTACATCGTCGGCGAGCTCAAGGTCCCCGGCTATTCCGATTACATCCATCCCCTCGGCGAGAACCACCTGCTGACCATCGGCAAAGACTCCGTCGACGTGGGCGACTTCTCCTGGTACCAGGGTGTCCAGCTCTCCGTTTTCGACGTCACCGATTTCGCCAACCCGCAACGGCAGGACGTCGAGATCGTCGGCGAGCGCGGCACCGAGTCGGAGGCCCTCTACGAGCCGCACGCGTTCAACTACTTCGCTTCGGCCGAGACGCTGGCGGTTCCGATCCAACTCGCCGAAGGGGCCGGCCCGGAGCCTTTCAATTATGGCGAGATGACTTTCGACGGCCTCTACCTCTTCCGCGTCAACACCACCGCGGGCATCGAATACCTTGGCCGCATCTCCATGCAGGACGTGCAGGATCAGAACGGCTGGTATTACTGGAGCGGGTGGACACGTGGCATCTTCATCGGCGACTACGTTTACGCCGTCACGGCGTCCCGTGTCCGGGCCGTGCCGCGTGATGATCTGGGGGCGACGCCGATCGAGTTATCGCTGGAATAATTCGCTCTCTGAATAATCGCCGGGCCTTCTCAGTTTGCGCGGGGAAAGCGGGCTGTGTGCCACTGCTCTTGAGCAGTGTTTCTTAACGATCTCGGTGTGCTCGGTGAAGCTAAGGAGTCGCGCATAAATAACA
>JAGMDK010000465.1 GCA_023128695.1 Phycisphaerae bacterium | reverse complement strand
TCGATTGACGGGCAGCGTCATGGAAGGGAGGGCGAAGCGATGGTGAAGGGAGGGCGAAGCTCCTGCTGAGCCGCGGCGCGTGTGTGCCACTGCTCTTGAGCAGTGTCTTCGCTGACCGGCGACACGACTCAAAAGCGGGAAGGGATTCCCGATAAGATGGGTGCGAGAAAGGATTCTCGCACCAGCGAATACCCCTTCGTGTCCTTCGTGCTCTTCGTGGTTGGAAATTGAACCACGAAGAGCACGAAGGACACGAAGAGTAAGTGATTGTGTGGGCTAGACCGTGTGTGCCACTGCTCTTGAGCAGTGTCTTCTCTGACCGGCGCTCGCTTGGGCACTGCTCAAGAGCAGTGGCACACGGCTTGGCTCGGCAGGAGCCTCGCCCTCCCGTTGAGCCGCGCGGCGCCCTTGGCTCGGCAGGAGCCTCGCCCTCCCGGAGCAACCCGCACGTTTAGCGTTGACAGAGCACTAGGGCAAAAAAGGGCACACAGGAGTCGGGCGAACCCGAGGTGTCATGAGCAAGAGCGAATCCCCGCCGCGTTGCAACATTGCCGATCTGAAGGCCGGCCAGCGTGTGGATGACGAGATTTACCGCGTCGCGCAGAAGGACCTGCGCACCACCTCCAACGGCAGCCTGTACATTCATGCCGTTCTCGCCGACGGAACGGGCCAGGTGCTCGCCCGGATGTGGAACGCCGCGCAGGAAATCTACGATTCAATGCCCGCGGGCGGCCTGCTCCACTTCCGCGGCCGGGTCGAGATGTATAAGGGGAATCGCCAGTTCATCATCGACGGCGTGCGGGCGGTCGAGCCCGGGAGCGCCGATCCGACGGACTTCCTTCCGGCCACCCGTAACGACGTGGACGTGCTGTGGAACGAGGTCAAGGAAATCCTGCGTACGATTGAAAACAGCGACGTGCTGGCGCTGGTCGGCAAGTTCGTCAACGACGACGAATTCGTGAAAGGCTTCAAGCGCGCCCCGGCCGCCGTGCAACTGCACCATGCCTACCTCGGCGGGCTGATCGAGCACACGTGGAACCTGCTGCGGCTGGCCCAGGTCGTGTGCCCGTTGTATCCGAAGGTCAGCCGCGACCTGCTGCTGGCGGGGATTTTCCTGCACGACGCCGGCAAGGTGCGGGAGCTCGCCTACGAAACCAACCTGGAGTACACCAACGAAGGTCAGCTCCTCGGACACATCGTGCAGTGCGTACTGTGGGTACACGAGAAATGCCGCCAGATCGAGCAGGAGACGGGGCAGCCGTTCCCGGCGGAGATCGAGACCACGCTCAAGCATCTCATCCTGGCGCACCACGGCAAGTACGAGTTCGGCAGCCCGCGACTGCCCGCCATGGCGGAAGCGTTCGTGATGCACTACCTGGACAACCTGGACGCGAAGGTGGCGATGTGCTTCGACGCGATCGAAAGCGACCCCGACGCGAGCAGCGCCTGGACCTCCTACGTCCGCGCCATCGAGACCCGCGTCTTCAAGCCGGATGTCATGGGCATCCGGGGTGAGGGGGCGTAGTCCCCTGTCAACCCGCTGGTGCGAGAATCCCTTCTCGCACCCTCACGCTGGTGCGAGACTCCTATCTCGCGCCCGCGACCCTTTCGTGTCCTCCCGCTCGGCCGCGGAAGGGAGGGCGAAGCTCCCGCTGAGCCGCGGCGCCCCCGCTCGGCAGGAGCCTCGCCCTCCCATGGCGACGGACTGTTACGGCCGCGTAAGTCGCTCAACATCGGCGTCGCTCAAACGATAAACCAACAGTGAATAACCGATGCGGTCGTCGGGTTCACGCCGGCGGAGACGGTTGAGCAGCCGTTTGTGACGGAGCTCCTCAAATTCGCGGGCGGCCTCCGCACGCCGCTCACGCACTTCGGGCGGTTCACCTTCGGCAGGCGGCCGCGAGGCGAGCTCACCAAGCGCGGCGTAGCCCGCCCGATAGCGGGGCGTCCAGAATGTGTCGCGGATTTCCAGGTCATAGACGCCGGTGAGTTGGGTCACACTGACGACATAGGTGCCCGCGTTGAGTTCGGCCCGGGGGCCAAAGTCGAAGTAGCTGGCCAGTGAGGTGCAAGCGAGGTAACGGGTGGGCACGGCACTGCCAAAATAAGCCAGCTTGATCGATTCGCCGGGATGCCGTTCGGCATATTCGGCCAGACGCAGGAGATCCTGACCCCAGTCGGTGCTGCTGTCGACCAGGTAGTGATAGCCGCGTGAGGGGCCGCCGATAAGCTCGTTGTAGTAAGCAAGGTAGTGGGGGTGGACCCAGAGGTTGGCGATCAGCAGCCACAATAGGGCACCGCCGGCCAGCCAGCGGCCGAGGCGGGTTGTCAGCCACACTGCCGAGGCACTCGCCAATACAAAGATCAGCGGGTACAGCGGCAGAAGGTGACGGTGCCCGATGTTGACGCTGCTCTTGATCATGAAGGCCCCATAGATCAACCCGAAGCCGAGCAGGCCGGCGAGCAGAACCACATCATGGATCCGCGCCCGGCGCAAGACGAGTGCGGCGACGCCGGCGAGCAGCAGCAACTGTATCGGCAGCGGCGTCTTGACGGCGAACGCGAGCGGAAAATAGGATCGCCAGCCGGTGTCGGAGTACTCGCCCATCAGGTATGCCCGGCGTTGGCCCGTAAAATGCGATGTCCGGGCCAACCCGAGGAGATACGCTTCGGGCAAGAGGCCATGGACAACGCTGAAGCGCAGGAACGTCGGCATCAGGCCCCGCCGCGGGGTGCCGTCGTGGTTGTGCATGGCAATTTGCCAATCGAAGAGAATCTTATTGG
>JAGMDK010000464.1 GCA_023128695.1 Phycisphaerae bacterium | reverse complement strand
AAGTCCGACAGACTGCTAGCGCGTGAGGAGACCCAGTCGGGAAACCGACACACGGGCCTCACAGTGCCTTCGTAGTACGGTTGCCTTCCCCGTGGAGGAAGCCTATAGTGCAGCCGCTTGCAACATTTTCAGGGCGATAATGCCAAATACTCGTGCCGGTTGAACGGAGGTCGAGGGCCCGATCCAGCGGATGAGTAATCAGAGCCCGCAAGAGATCGGGGAGGTCAGAGTATTCGCCGAGTTTCAGCTTAAACATCCATCTCACACACAGGAGGTAGTTACGTGGCCAAACGAACGATTGTCAGCATGCCCGGTGACGGGATTGGGAAAGTTGTGCTTCCCGAAGCGATCCGTCTTTTGGACAAGGTCGGTTTTGAGGCTGAGTACGTCGAGGCGGACATCGGCTGGGAGTTCTGGATCAAAGAGGGCAACGCGCTGCCCCAGCGGACCATCGATCTGCTCACCGAGCACAAGCTGGGGCTCTTCGGCGCGATCACCTCGAAGCCCAAGGATCAGGCCGCCGCGGAGATTTCGCCCGCGCTCAAGGACAAGGGCTACGTGTATTACAGCCCGATCGTCGGTCTGCGGCAGCATTTCAACCTCGAGTTCTGCATCCGGCCCTGCCGCTCGTTCCAGGGCAATCCGCTCAACTTCATTCGTCGCGAGCGCGAAGGCTTCGTCGAACCGCAGGTTGACGTGGTGATCTTCCGCCAGAACACCGAGGGGCTCTACTCCGGCGTCGAGTGGACCAACCCGCCGCCGGATGTCAGGAAGGCGCTCGAAACCCACGTCAAGATGGCCAAGTTCAAGGATACCCCCAGCGAGGACTTGGCGGTCTCGACGCGGATTTTCACCCGCACGGCGTGCCGTAATATCTGCCTGGCGGCTTTCGAGTACGCCAAGAAGTTCGGCTACAAGTCGGTCACGGTCTGCGAGAAGCCGAACGTCATCCGCGAGACCTCCGGCATGATGCGGGCCGAGGCCAAGGCCATCGCCAAGGACTTCCCCGGGATCGATCTGTGGGAGACCAACATCGATGCCCAGATGATGTGGCTGACCAAGAATCCGGAAGACTACGGCGTGATCATCGCCGGCAATATGTTCGGCGATATTGTTTCCGACGGCTTTGCCGGCCTGGTCGGCGGGCTCGGTTTCGCGTGCAGTGCCAACGTCGGCCGGGAAGTGGCGGTTTTCGAGCCGACACACGGTTCGGCCCCGAAGTATGAGAATCTCGACCCGTCGATCGTGAACCCGATCGCGATGTTCCTGTCGGCCTGCATGATGCTCGACCACATCGGCGAGGATGCGAAGGCCACGCGCATCCGCGATGCCATCGCCGCCGTGATCAAGGAGGGCAAGGTGCGGGCCTACGACATAATGAAGCTCAAGGGTGGCCCGGATGTCATCAGCCAGGGTGCCGCGACGACGGCGCAGATGACGGATGCGGTTATTGGGAATCTGTAGTTTGTTGGTAGTGCGCGAGTGTTATTAGTCGTTAGTCGTTAGTCGTTAGTTATTAGTGTACGCCGTGTAAGGCTGCGCCTTACGCGGCGGGTGATGCGTGATTGTAGTCTTGTTGGCAGTGCGTGTGTGTTGTTAGTTGTTAGTTATTAGTTGTTAGTATTCGCCGCGCAAGGCTTCGCCTTTCGCGGCGGGTGATGCGTGATTGTAGTCTTGTTGGCAATGCGTGTGTGTTGTTAGTGTTCGCTGCTTAAGGCTGCG
Organism: Phycisphaerae bacterium; assembly: GCA_023128695.1. Taxonomy (GTDB): domain Bacteria; phylum Planctomycetota; class Phycisphaerae; order UBA1845; family Fen-1342; genus JAGMDK01. Next base: position 6,311 of record JAGMDK010000464.1, on the reverse strand, counting down.
CCTTTTGCAGCGGGCGTTTACTTTGCGGGAGTGGGTGATGCAGGACTTTCGGGAACTGCGGGTGTGGCAACGGGCACGTGGGTTGACCGTGCAGGTCTATCGTGCGACCGCGCCGTTCCCGAAGGACGAGATGTTCGGCCTGACGAGTCAGATGCGGCGAGCGGCGGTCTCAATCGTGGCCAACATCGCCGAAGGCTGCGGTCGCGACGGCAGTGCCGAGTTCGCGCGGTTTCTGCACATGGCCGCGGGCTCGGCCAGCGAATTGGCGAGTCACTTAATCCTCGCCGGCGACCTGCACTATCTGATGGAAAAAGTACAGCAGCCGCTCCTGGATGAAGCCGCCGAAATCCAACGCATGCTCACAGTCCTGATCCAGAGAGTTAAACAAGCGCCGTCGCGCAGCGACGAACCACTAATAACTAACAACCAACAACTAACAACATCCGCGCAGCGCGGAAAACCTGCGACGAGGAAAGGACATACATAACGGCAAAGGCTTGGTGTAGCAATGAATCCGTCGCGCAGCGACGAGCTTCTAACAACTAAGGACTAACAACTAACAACATTCTCGCAGCGCGGAAAACCTGCGACGAGCAAAAGATATACATAACGGCAAAGGCTTGGTGTAACAATAAATCCGTCGCGCAGCGACGAGCTTCTAACAACTAAGGACTAACAACTAACAACACTTGCGTTTACCAGCCATCGCCGGAACGGAGAACAGCATGATCACCGAAACAGACGTTCAACAACTTTTCGGCTCCATCCTCGAACGGATTCAAAATGCGGAGCTGCGCGAAAAGGTCGTCAAGGCGTGGACTCTGGCCTGCCAGCGCGGCGGCTGGGAGAGCGTGGACGATTTGCGCGCCATGCCCTTCACGCTGCTGACCAACACCCGCGGCGTCAACTTCATCGAGCATACGATCGCCGTCACCGAGGGTGCATACGGCCTGGCGAAAGCCCAGGAGGCGGTCTATCGCGAAATGCCGTACGAGGTCGATTACGATCGGCTGCTGGCCGGGGGATTGCTGCACGACGTGGGCAAGCTGCTGGAGTTCGAGCGGGATGAGCAGGGCAAATTCCGCAAGAGCCGGTCGGGCATGTGCGCGCGGCACCCCATCTCCGGCACCGCCATTGCGTACGAGGTCGGCTTGTCGGACGAGGTGCTGAACACGATCGCGTGTCACGCCAAAGAGGGCGACGGCCGCCCGCAGGTGGTGGAAACGGTCCTGATTCACCAGGCGGACTTCGGCACGTTCAACCCGCTGGTGATGATGGAGAAGGGTACGTTAATACAGTAGAGTTGGAGTGCTGGACGTTGTTGTGTGCGTGTGTGTTATTAGTCATTAGTTGTTAGTAGTTCAGCTCGCTGCCGCTCGCTGGGCTGGTCGGAATGTAGCGTCCGGGCTCTGTCCCGGACGTAGGAGACGGGACGACACTCTGGTGCGAAGACGTCCGGGACGGAGCCCGGACGCTACATGACTTATGCAGTGGTTTGTATGGAATCGGCGAGAAAAAAACGTGCCGCAGGCACGAACTTCTAACAACTAATGACTAACAACTAACAACACGTCCGTCCACAGAGAAACGTAACATGTCCGGCTACGGAGAAACGCTATGGGCAAGACAATCATCGAAAAAATTCTCGGCAACCACGCCGGCCGCGCGGTGTCCGCCGGCGATATGGTGGATATCACGATCGACGCGCGCGTGGCGCGCGACTTCGGCGGGGCCAACGTGGTCAAGAATATCCGTGACAACGGGCTAGGCATTGCCGACCCGCAACGGACGTTCTTCACGTTCGATTGCAATCCCGGCGGCTCGGATCAGAAGTACGCCGCCAATCAGCAGCTTTGCCGGCTGTTCGCCCGTGAGCAGGGCATCCAGGTGTACGACGTCGATTCCGGGATCGGCACGCATATAGCGATCGACGCCGGGCTGATCGGGCCGGGCGAGACCATCGTTTCGACCGACTCGCACGCCAACATCATGGGGGCGATCGGGGCCTTCGGGCAGGGTATGGGCGACCAGGACATCGCGCACGCCTTCGCGTTCGGCAACGTGTGGTTCAAGGTCCCGCCGACCATGCGCGTGCGGCTGGAGGGTCAGCCGGCGGCCAACGCGACGGCCAAGGACGTCACGCTGGCGTTGGTCAAGCATTTCGGGGCGAACGGCCTGCTGGGCTATGCCGCCGAGCTGTATGGTCCGTATGTGGATCAATTGGACCTGCCGAGCCGGGTGACGATCTCGTCGATGTGTACCGAGATGGGCGGGATCATCGTGCTTTTCCCGCCCAACCAGGCGGTGCTCGACTATTGCACGCAGGCCACGGGCCGCACGATCAAGCCGGTTTACGCCGACGATGACGCGACCTACGCGAAGGAAGACACGGTTGATATTAGTGGATTGGGACCCATGTTGGCGCGGCCGGGACATCCGGATGATGTCCAGCCGGTGGCCGAGGCGGCGGGCACGAAGATCGATTCGGTTTTCATCGGCTCCTGTACCAATGGGCGCTACGAGGACCTGAAGGCGGCGGCTCGCGTGCTGGAGGGTAATCGCATCGCGCCGGGGGTCGTGCTCAAGATCGTTCCCGCGACCGACGCCGTCTGGCAAAAGCTACTCGAAGACGGCACGCTGACTGTTTTCAAACACGCGGGCGCCCTGATTGGCAACGCGGGCTGTGCCGGGTGTGCGGCCGGTCAGATCGGGCAGAACGGTCCGGGCGAGGTGACCGTCAGCACCGGCAATCGCAATTTTCCCGGCAAGCAGGGCAAAGGCAGCGTCTACCTGGCGTCGCCCGAGACGGCGGCCGCGTCGGCCATCGCCGGCGTCATCGCGCCCGCGGACGCAATTCCGGCGGAGCCGGTGCGTTTCGAGAAACCGACCCCGGCTGAGAAAGGCACGGCCGCGCGGGCTGAAGCCCGCGGCTCTTCGGAACAGACTGCTGCTGAGCGCCCCGCGCAGGTCAAGGGCCGCGTCTGGGTGATTCGCCAGGACAACATCGACACCGACATGATCTACCACAATCGGTATCTGACGGTGACCGACCCGGCCGAGATGGGCCAGTACGCCCTGGACAACCTCGCAGGCTGGGAGGATTTCGCCAAGAAGTGCAAGCCGGGTGACATCATCATCACCGGCAAGAACTTCGGCTGCGGCAGCTCACGACAGCAGGCGGTGGACTGCTTCAAAACCCTCGGCGTGGTCGCCCTGGTCGCCGAGTCGTTCGGCGCGATCTACGAGCGGAACGCGATCAACGCCGGCATGCCGATCATGTCCGTCCCGGCGACCGGAAGCGACCTCAAGGATGGTGAGGAGGTCGAGGTCGACTTCCGTACCGGCACCGTACGGCGTCAAAGCGGCGAGCAGATTCAGGGCACCGCGTTTTCAGAGACACAGCTAGCGATTTACCAGCGCGGGGGACTACTGGCTGGACGGAGGACATAACATGGGACAGACGTTCGCACAAAAGGTGTTGGCCAAAGCGGCCGGGTTGGATGAGACCGCCGTCAGCCAGATCGTCACCGTTAAACCGGTTCACCTGCTGACGCACGACAACACCGCGGCGATCATCGGCAAGATCGGTGACGAGCTGGACCAGTACGGCATCATAAACCCCGAGCTATCGGTGATCGTGCTCGACCACGTCGCGCCGGCGGCCAACGAGAAGACCGCCGCAGGACACAAGAAAATCCGCGAGTACGTCGCCAAGCACGGCGTTCGCAACTTCTACGACGTCGGCGAGGGCATCTGCCACCAAGTGATGGTCGAGAAAGGGCACGCCAAGCCCGGCACGATCATCGTCGGCAGCGATTCGCACACCTGCTCGTATGGCGCGCTGGGCGTGTTTTCGACCGGTGTGGACCGCACCGAATCGGCGGCGTTGATGCTGACCGGCAAAACCTGGCTGAAGGTCCCGCCGACGATCCGCGTCACGCTGCGGGGCAGCTTCCAGCCGGGCGTCGGCGCCAAGGACCTGATCCTCCGCATCATCGGCGACATCGGGGCCGACGGGGCGAGCTATCAGGCGGTCGAGTTTCACGGCGAGATCGACAAGCTCTCCGTCGCCGAGCGCTTCACCATCGCCAACATGGGCATCGAGATGGGCGCGAAGATCGCCGTCTTTCCGGTGGACGCCCAGACGGAGGCTTATCTGGCGGAAGTCGGCGTAGCGCGGGACAGCTATGAAGCCGTCTGGGCGGATGCCGATGCCGAGTACGTCCGCGAGTTGGAGTATGACTTGGCCGCGCTCGAGCCGGTGGTCGCCAAGCCGCATACGGTGGACAACGTGTGCTCCGTCGGCGAGGTCGCAGGCACCAAGCTGAACCAGTGTCTGCTGGGCACCTGCACGAACGGCCGACTGAATGACTTGCATGAAGCGGCGAAGATTGTCAAAGGCAAACGGGTGTCGCCCAACGTGCGGTTCCTCGTTCTGCCGGCGTCGCGATCTGTGTTCGAGTCGGCGACCGAAGATGGAACCATGCTGACGCTCTCGAAGGCGGGCGCGACGATCCTGCCGCCGGGCTGCGGGCCGTGCCTCGGAGCCCACCAGGGCGTGCTCGCCCCGGGCGAGGTGTGCCTCTCCACGGCAAATCGCAACTTCAAGGGACGCATGGGTTGTAAAGAGGCGGAGATCTATCTCGCCGGCCCGACCACCGTCGCGGCGTCAGCCCTACGGGGCGAAATCAGCGACCCGCGGAAGGAAATGTAGCGGCCAAAAATAAATATAGAATACAGAATACAGAATACAGAATACAGAATACAGAATACAGAATATAGACTACAGAATATCGAGATTTGCCATGAAAGTATGGATCTACGGCGACGACATCAATACTGACATGCTTTTTCCCGGCAAGTATACATATACATGTAGCACTGCCGAGGAGATTAAGCCGCATTTGCTGGAGGACCTGGACGCGAAGTTCGCCGCCGGCGTGGCGGAGGGGGACCTGCTCATTGTCGGCAAGAACTTCGGCTGCGGCTCCTCGCGCGAACAGCCGGCCCTGGGCCTCAAGGCGGTCGGCGTGCCGGCCATCGTGGCCAAGAGCTTCGCCCGCATCTTCTACCGTGCCGCCATCAACCAGGGTTTGCTTTTGGTCGAGTGCCCGGATGCGGTGGAAGCCTACAAGGAAGGTGATGAGGTGCAACTAGACGCCGTGGCCGGGAAGATCACGGTCGGCGGCCAGGAATTCAGTTTCCCCAAGCTGCCGCCCGAAATCCTGGCGATCCGCGATGCCGGCGGACTGTTGCCATATACCCGGGAAGCGTTGAGCAAGCGCTAACAGATCGCCGTAAAGATGATGTAGCGTCCGGGCTCCGTCCCGGACGAAATGTGTGGCACCGGCATCTTGCCGGTGGGATGAACACCGGCTGGAAGCCGGTGCCACACACGAATGTAGCGTCCGGGCTCCGTCCCGGACGACCACCGGCTGGAAGCCGGTGCCACCACACTCGGAGAAGAACGTTTTCCGGTATGCCACGGCCGGTACGGGGCCCGGCCGCTACATTAGGACGGCCGGTACGGGGCCCGGCCGCTACATTAACTGCCGACGCCGACATAGGCGGCTGAACGCTGAAAGCTGAGTGCTGAAAGCTAATTGCAAACGGCTTAACTGATACCAGCAGAGGAGAATGCGTTGTGAGCAAAGAAGAAAAGACCGGCTGGGCCACGGTTACCACCAAGGTCGAGCCGAACAACCTGGTCATCGCCGGTTATCCGCTGGCCCAGTTGATCGAGCACTCAAACGTGCTGGAGACGGCCCACCTGCTGATCAAGACCGAGCTGCCCACCAAGGCGGAGCTCGCGGCACACACCAAGGCCGCCTATGAGGCCGCGATGAAGCCGGCCCCCAAGGTGCAGCGCTTCGAGGGCGAGGACATCTCGGCGGCGCTGGGCGCGTGCCTGCTGATGGACGGCGAGCTGTTCGCCATACCACAGACCGGCGACGACGGCCCGGTCAACAAGACCATCTTCGCCCTGGGCCGCTTCGCTCGCTATCTGGCGTATCTGCTGGGCAACGAGGCCGCGCTCGACAATGCCACCGTCGACGAGCCGTTCGGCAACCTGATCTACCGGGCGGTTACCGGCGAAGCGGAGGTCGATCCCAAGCGTGGCTTGATGATCGAGACCATGGTCGTCGCCAGCGTGGACCACGGCGTCACCCCGCCCTCGGCCCAGGCCGGCGTGATCGCCGCCTCGGTGCGGGCCGACTACGCCATGTCGTTGTGCAGCGGCGTGGGGGCCATCACCGACGTGCACGGCGGGGCGGGCCGCATGGCCGCGCTGGTCTTTCAGAAGATCGCGG
>JAGMDK010000463.1 GCA_023128695.1 Phycisphaerae bacterium | reverse complement strand
CTTGACGTAACTTACGTGTCGTCTAGCAGCGGAACTTCAGACTAACCACTGAATGCTCACATTGTTGATAGCTGTTGCAAACGGCTGAACTCTTACGGTTGATCTATTATATGTTTCGTTTATTCGCGGTTTTCCACGCGTTATTCTGAACTCGTTACTCGGGACTATCGGCTCTCCGAAGCCGCGCGTAGTACCCCCCGTCCCGCCAATCCGACAGCCGCGGGCCCCATGCGGGTAGCGTGGTCTTCTCTACGTCGAGACGCCAATGTGGGTTGGCAGCGAGAAACGCGGCTATTACCTGTTCGTTTTCTTCCGGCTCCACACTGCATGTGCTGTACACCAGTCGGCCACCGGGCCGCACGTGCCGAGCGGCGCGCCGCAACAGCTCCCGTTGGGTCTCAACCAGCGAACCGAGCTTCTGGGTTGTCAGCCCCAGCCGTGCCTCCGGCCGCCGGGCGATGACGCCCGTATTCGAGCACGGCACGTCCACCAGGGCAGCGTCGAATGGCTGTGTTCTATCGGCCAACTCTGTATTACAAACGGTCAGTTTCTTCGCAAGCCATACAGATTCACAGATCGCTTCGCTGAACTCTGAACCCTGAACCCTGAACCCTTTGGCTACGGCTGAAGGCCGCGCCAAGTCTTCCGGCGAGAACCTGCGTGTGTGAATGCAAGTCAACCCTAGCCGGGCGACATTCGCGTCGACCAACCTCAGACGCTGTTGATCCGTGTCGCACGCAAGCACCAGCCCGCGATCATCCATCGCCAAGGCCAGTGCCACCGACTTGCCCCCGGGAGCCGCACAGAGGTCGAGCACCCGCTCACCGGGCTGTGCACCCACGGCCTCCGCCGCCGCGTGAGCGGTCCGATCTTGCACGAACAGTAACCCGTCCCGAAACGCCGGCGTGTCCACCACCGGAACCGAGGGCGGCACGTACGCCGTATCCCCCGCGAATGCCACTACTTCACCGCACGCGCTGCGTAGACACTGCTCGAACGCCTCCGGCGTAGCCCGGCGCGGATTCCTCTGTAGCACGGTGACGGGCACCGCCTGCGAGGCCCAGGCCGCCGCCTCGGCTTGCTCCGGACCATAGCGAGCACACAACTCGGCGTAACGCCGGGAGCGTTCTCCTGTCGCCGCGGCTAGATGCGCTAACGCCTCGCCATTGCTGCCCGGCCGCGGTAGGACAGGGTTCGCGAACGCGCACGCCCGCTCCCAGCTCACCCGCACCTGCTGCGGATCGAGCCGCTGCCAGGTGCCGGACCGCTCCACAATTGCTCCCGTCAACCGCCGGAGCACGGCGTTGACCATACCCGGGGAGCGTCCGCCCACCAGCCGCTTGGCCAAGCCAACGGCTTGATCCGCCGCCGCGAAGGGCGGGATGCGGTCCATCCAGATGATCTGGTACGCCGCGGTAGAGAGAATCGCCCGCAGGCGGGGAGCGGTGTGTGCTTTCCGAAAGCGTGCCACGGCCCCCAAAACATGCTCGCTGGTGATTAGGTGCCGCACCGCACCCTGCCCGATCTCCATCGCCAGCGCGGCCTCTCGCCCACTGAGATCACCGGCGGCGCGCATCGCGCGCAGGGCCTCATTGACGAACTGTCGGCCCGTGAGGGCGTCGGTCACCGCCAGCACGGCCGCGGTCCGACCGTCTAACGCCTTCTCCGGCCGCTCCGTCGCAGACATCACACTTCGACCGGCAAAAGGCGGTCCGGCGGCGTAATCCGGCGACCATTCGCAAAGGCCTCAAACGGCATCAATTTCTTGCCCGCCGGCCGGACCTCCAATAGCCGCACCCGCCCCGTCCCCGCTTGTACGGTCAGATCATCGCAAAAGGCACCCGGCGGAAACTCGTCGGTCGGCGCCGCTGTCTGGTCGGCGACTTCCGCGCGCGCCAGAAGCACTCGTTCTTGCTTGCCATTGCGAGAAGCGAACAGGCACGCCGCCGCCGGCCACGACCACAGCCCGTGAATCCGCCGCACCACCCGCCGCGCCGGCTGCGACCAATCCACCCGGCCGTCGGCCTTGGAGAGCTTGGGAGCCCGGGTGGCCTGGGATACATCCTGCCCCTTCGGCTTAGCCCGCCCCGCTTCGATGTCCGCCAGCGTATCTACAATCAGGCCGGCCCCCAGCTCGGCCAGGCGGTCGTGCAATTCCTCCGCCGTCTCTGTCTCGCGGATCGGTATGGAACGCCGGCTCCAGACGGCACCGGCGTCCCACCGCTCGTTGAGTTGAAAGACCGTCACGCCGGTGGTCTCGTCGCCGTTGATCAGCGCCCATTGGATCGGCGCCGCCCCGCGATACTTGGGCAGCAGCGAGCCGTGGATGTTCACGCACCCACGGGGCAAAGCGTCCAGAATGGCCGCTCCGATCTTCTGCCCGAACGCCACCACGACGCCGATCTCCGCCGCTCCGACCACCTCCTCCAGGTTCACCGCGTTAATGTCCTCAGCCTGGATGTGGCGTAATCCCAGTTCGCCGGCCGTCGCATGTATCGGGGTCGGCCGCACCGCCCGCCCCCGTCCGGCGGGCCGATCCGGCTGGCTGACCGCGGCGATGATCTCGTGCCCCGCAGCCGGCAGCGACCGCAAAACCGGCCCACCGAAATCTCCTGTCCCGAAGAAGACAATCCGCATGGCGACTCATTCCTTTCGCGCCAACCGGGTCCCGTGCTTCTCTAACCCACTCTTAGTATGCTATGTGTGATTAGTTATTAGTTGTTGGTCGTTAGTCTCGTTGTCGTTAATGCTGGTACTGATCTTCCAAGGCCCTGAGCGTCTGGCGGGTCGCGATGCGGTCGGAGGGCCCCATCCGGTCGATGATCAGGATCCCGTTGAGATGATCCGTCTCGTGTTGACAGATGCGTGCCGGCAGGTCCTCGGCCTCGAACTCGATCGGATGCCCTTCCAAATCCTGCGTAGTGACCCGGCAGCGCTGCGCCCGGCGGACCTGCACGTTGATCCCGGGTAGCGACAGGCATCCTTCCTCCGCTTCAACCGAGCCGTGCGGGTCGCGGATAGCCGGGTTGACCAGCACGCGCTTATCGTCCGGCTCGCCGCTCGGATTCATCACAAACAGCCGCTTGGTAATGCCCACCTGCGGCGCGGCGAGCCCGACGCCTTTCCCGGTCTCCATCAACTCGAACATCCGCTTGACCAGGGCCGCCAGCTCGTCGCCGAACTCGGTCACGGGCCCGCACGTCTGGCGCAGGCGTGGGTCCGGGTAATGGATGATATGTAGGTTCTTAATGTCCTCGGTCACGGCAGTCCTCATACATTTACAGTCAGAAAGCCTGTCCCAACAGGAACGCCCGCGCCACCCGCCGGGACATCTGCGGGTTGTTGAACACCATCGGCAAGAGCAGCCCCAGGTCGGTATTGGGCATCCGCAGGTACTCCGCCAAATCCGCTCGCCAGGTGGAGCTGAACGTCGCCAACTCGTCCTGCAACACCGGTGCCACCAGCGCCCCGGCCACGGTCTCGGCCCCCAGTCGGCCCGACCGCAACGCCGGATAGAGCCCCTCGTTGCTGAAGGCGGCGACAAATCCGCCGGCGTCGCCGATCAGCAGACAACGCTTGCTGACGTGCGATTCCATCTCGAGCGCCACGCCCGCCAAACAGGCCATCTCGACGGGGGCGGCGTCGAACCCGCGCGGCAGCACGCCCGCCGCCCGCGCCGCCTCCACGAAGGTTTTCAATTGCTCGACCGCCGGGCTGGTATTGTCATGTGTCCGCAGCGTGACGCGGATTCCGGCCCGGCCCCGTGTGATCGTTGCCAGTCTCAAACCCCGCCCCCCTCCGAGAACGACATCCAGCTCTCCGCGGCTCCCTTTCGTTTTGTACGTCGCCGCGGCACAGGTGTGTACTCGGGCCACTTGCCACGCTGGCCCGAGCCGCGTCAACCCGGCGGTCTGTGAAACGCCACCGTCGGCGATGAGCACCACTTGGCCCTCCACGCGGCGCCCGTTCGAGAGACTCAACGTGGCGCAGCTCTCTCCCAGATCGAGCCGCTCCACGGTGACCGGCCGCAGCAGGTTCGCCCCGCTCTTCCGGGCCGCTTTGAGCAACGCGCGGCTCAGTTTCGCGGGGACCACGACGTAGCCCTCCAGCTCCGGGTCATCAACCTCCACGCACTGCTTGAAATCCCACGACCGCAGCCGCATACCGCTGAATTTGACCCCCGCCGCGGCCGCATCCACGCCGCAATCCTGGCAAACGCGAGCCGCGGCCGGTCCGAGCCAGCCGGCACACGCGCTCGGCTCGGGCGTGTCGCAGCGCTCGATAATCAGGGTCC
>JAGMDK010000462.1 GCA_023128695.1 Phycisphaerae bacterium | reverse complement strand
GGCAGAAGGGGCAGAGGCAGAAGGGACAAAGGCAGAAGGGGGAGAGGGAGAGAGGGAACGGGTTTCCCTGGGGGTGCGTGACGTAGTGGGTTTTTTGTTCTTGTTCATCGGGTACTCTCCTCCACAGGCTTCTCATTAAGCCGCCTAATGAGGCTGCTCATCATGCGTTCAATTTCCCGTGCCGATTCCACAAGCGGCTCGGGAGAACTTGGGTCGGCGTAGCCGAGGTTCCCGGCGTGTGTGCCACTGCTCTGTGAGCAGTGTTTGTTTCCAGCCCCGGCCACTGCTGACACAGCAGTGGCACACGGACGATGCCGAAGGAAACGTACGTAGTCGTGCGTCGAATTCCGCCCGTACCCCTCGGCGATGTTGCTCGGGACCGACACCGCGCACCTGCGCATCTGTGACGTCAACCCGTACATCTCCTCCTTGGGAAACGATTGGGTCAGCCGGTACACCTCCGTGACCAGCGCCATACTCTTCTGCCAGACCATCAAATCCCGATAAGTCCGAATCCTATCGCTCACCCACACACCCCTTCTGCCTTCCGCCTTCTGCCTTCCGCCCTCTGCCTTCTGCCTTCTGCCTTCTGCCTTCTGCTACCTTCTGCCTCTGCCCCTTCTGCCTCCTGCTACCTTCTGCCTCTGCCCCTTCTGCCTTCTGCCTTTGCCCTCCGCCCCTTGGAGGCTGGCGCCCGACGTTTCGGCACTCTTTCGTCAAGCAGGCGCAGGAGCCCCTCCATGGTGCCGCCGGCCTGGTTCCACAGCTTTTGCCGTGCTTGGCGAACTTCGTGAACAACCGGGTCCTCTGAGAGGATGGCATTCTTCTTCATGATCAGTCCTCCGGTATCAGATTCAGCGGCGTGGTGATCACGGGCATCGCCAAACCCAGGCGCCCGTTCAATACGGTGAGGTGGCGTACCTTGTTCGCGTTCGCCAGGTGCTGACAGTTCCACGTGAGCAGGAAGTCCATCTTCTGGAGCGAAGCCAGGGCCAGATGAAAGGCATCCCCGCTGGCACCAGCCGGCATGGCCCGCTGCTCCACATAGTAATCCGCGACAGCCTTCAATTCCTTCGGCTCGTCGAGAATCACCACATTCTCCAGGAGTGCCAGCGCCGCACGGGCTTTGGTCTGCGGGGCTTGCTGCAATTCCGCCAGGACCAACCGCGAGGTGTAAAGCAAGTAACCATGTCGATACTCGTCCCACCACCGGCGCGTTATCGTCCGCCACGCTTGGACGAGCGCGGAACGCCGCGTCTCGTGGTAATAGCTCGGAATCGTTGTCTCGATGTATACAGACGGGATCATGGTCTCACGCGAAATCACTCATCCCACTTTGCGTGCTCCCAGGATCAGAGATCCTGGGGTACCCGCCCGAGTCGCACGCGTAGATCAGCACGTTGGTGTCAACGGCGTTCATGCAACTCATCCTGTGTCGGATACGGCCCGCTGGACCGGAACTTGCTTCGCCCCACGCCCGCGCGCAGGTTCTCGATCGCCCGGACGCGGTCGTTTGCCCGCGGCGATTCCAGCGACTGGATGATGAGACGGACTCGCTCTTTGTCCCGGAGCGAAAGCCGGCCTTCGGGCCTGAGCACGCCGTCGCTATAAACAGCTTCCGTAACTTGAGTCATGGCTGTACTCCGCTCTCTTGTCCAGTGCCCGTTGCATTGTACCGCATCCGCCGCGCAGCAAAGACCGTGCCCCCCTCAAAACAACGGGCGGGTGCGTCGCGGACGCACCGTATTGTCGCGGGCAGCGCGTCTCAGCCGCGGCGGGGCGACGGGTGCCGAATGATGCGAGTCATGGCCGTTGGCCTCCTTCGGGACAAACGAGAACGTTCGTCCAGCTTTCAGTTGTCAGCTATCAGCCTTTAGCCGGAGGACGGCGGGCGTTGTTCCGCTTCTCCAGCGGCGCCGCGGATGCGGATGCTGTGCTCGTCCACGACCCAGAGGTGTCCGGCCCGCGGTTACGGGCAGGTCGTGTTCATTAATGCGACGAACGGGTCGATATCCCGCCAATTAACAGTTCCGTCACCGTTCACGTCGTTGTTGGCGAACGAGCAACTCGGCGTACCCGGAAGGAACATAGCCTCCCAGGCAGCGACGTTGTCGTTCATCGCCGCGACGAAGAAGTCGATGTCCCGCCAGGAGATTTCGTTGTCACAGTTGCTGTCGCCGGGACAGACACCCAGGCAGATCGTGTCGATGACGATCTGATCGATGTACAGATAGTCGGTGCTCCCACCGCCCTCGGACCAGATATCGATCCACTCGTGATCCGGGTTCGGCTCGATGGTCTGATACCAGCGGCCGTACATCCATCCATCGGCAAGCTGCTCCTCGTGGACAAGATCGAAGTTCCCTACTTCGGGGGGCACACCCCAGACCTTCGGCCTGGGGCGGTCGCCGTTGTCCTCTGGCCACCAGGTGATCTGTAGATAGATTATCTTCAACGGCTGCGGCTCGGGATAGTTGTCGCAGCGGATCTGCATCCAGTCATAGTAGTCGATGTACCACACGCCCTGCCGGCCCTGGTAGGTGTTCCACCACTCGTCGTATATCCCGGCAGCGGGAACCTCGATGAGGCACACGCCGAACGGGTTGTATCCCTCCTCCGGCGCAATGTTGAGCGGGTCATCCGGCTCGCTGTCAAACTTCCAGTGCGCGTACGTCGACGTGGGACCGTAACGGTCCCATGGCGGTGGATAGAGATCGTCCGCCAGAGTAGCTGGCGCAACCAGCGCCATGATCGCCAATAGCCCTACAATTCGTTTCATGATATTTCCTCCGCCCCCTTTCGCGCCGGCCACCAGGGCTCGGCACAGCAACTCACCTCCCCGCGACAGAACGCCCCGCCGCGGACTGCGACTAACTCCGCCTCCTCTCTCCCCCGCCTGGGCTTAACTAGATAATGAACCACTGTGTCCCCAAGAAGGTGACACTCCTCCTCAACAGTGAACTGATTCGCCGGCGGAGCTTACTGGGCGCATATAGCGTGGTTCGCGCATAAAGCCTCCATCCTTGGGCTAGTATAGCAGGGCACACACCAAGGCGTCAACGGCCGCCGAGCAGCTTTCCTGAAATTATTCCCGCCCTCAGCCCAAGTTGCTGCGGTGCCGATGTACCTGCGCTCAGCGCGGCGAGCGTGGCCATGAGATGTTTGACAAGCGTGGCCATGGCACCCGACAGCTCTTCCCGCGTGTCCGCGGCAGGTCCAATCTGCCCGCGCGAGTAGGTGTTGATCGGCGGAGGCCGCCGGGTATAATCGGCCTGAGGTGAAGCATGACCATTGAGCAGTTGCGCCAAATGCACCAAGCTCGTCCGTTCCGACCATTTCGCGTTCACATGGCCGACGGGCGTCATCTCGATGTGGTGCACCCCGAGTTTCTTGCGCACACGCCGACCGGACGCACGGTCATGATCGCCCGGCCGGATGAGAGTTTTGAAGTGCTCGACCTGTTGCTGGTGACCAGCCTCGAGCCGATCGACGGCCAGGCGCGCCCGCGGAGGCAGCGCAGGAAGTAGGCACCGTGGTGGCGGCAGTGCAATCCACAATCGTCAATCGTCAATCCGCAATCCGCAATCGGATGGTCCGCGCCCGCACCTGCCCTTGACGTGGCGCGACAGCGGCACGTCAAGGGTCCGCGGCGGCAGCGACCTTCGGATCGGCCGCCCGGACGCGGTGCTAAGCGTGTGAGGGTAGCGTGGGCGTCTCGCCCGCGAACAAGTGGGTCGAGCCCGAGGACCCGATCCAGCGCTAAACGCCGCACGCGTAACGGATTACGCGGCAACAAGATCCTATCTCGGGCGGATGGAATACGATGTTTATCCGACGCGGCGAGCCTCAATCAAGGCGTAAACCGACCTCGGCAGCGCACACGACGCTTGTCCGGCCCCTGTAACGTGCTTGCACGTTGCGGCGCATGCCCACGCAAGCGTGGAGCATGCCACCCGCCGTCATCCAGATGCTACTGCCGTTTCTGCCGGACCTGATTGGCTGATGCTCAAGTGGCTGCGACAGTTCGGTGCCCGGAAGGCGAGGGGCAGGGTCCGTAACTTACGGATGTCCCCTGCTTGGCTGCGTCTTGCCCTGCGCCTCTGATTCCTCGCTTGTCTGTGGCTGGGGACTCGTTCCGGCACAAATCCATTTCCCCGTTTTCGCGTCCACGATGTGGCGCGCATGGTTCCGCGCGTCGACCGGGACTCCTGGATAGGCGGCCCTGAACGGTGGGATTCCGCGCAGCGTGATCGCCCAGACGGCTTTCGGCTCACGTCCCATCGCCGAGCGGACGACATAGTGGGCCAAGATCTGCTTGGCAACGAGCGGATTACCAAGGCCGCCGTCTTTAAGAACCACGTCCAGCGCCTCCAAAAAACTGATTAACGGCTCGGTTTCGGGAAAGGCGTGATATTTCTCGAGTCCTGCGTTGTTCATTTGTGTTTCTGCGGAATCCGCCGGCGGCTGCGGGGCAATCGGGGGCACCCCTTTCGGCCAACGCGAGAGAATCTTCAGCAGCTTGCCATCCTTCGGATCCAAGAGAGCGTCGAACGTCCTGGCGTAACAGTCCACCGCGTCCGCGGGCGCGGACTTGAGTTGTAGCTTCCAGTCGGCAATCACCACCTGCCAGATCGGCCGGTCGACGATCTGACCGTTCAAGAAAGGAGTGTTGTCCTCCTTGAGGGTAACCAACCCGGCTGTGAGCTTTAAGGGGCTTCTGTCCGGCAACCCCAAGATTCTCCGAACGCGGGATGTAGCTTGCTCTTTGGTCTTAATCGTCCACGTCTCGCGATCGTCCGTTCTTGCCTGTTTTGCCTGAGCCTGCGAACGTTCCTGATCTGGCGCCTGCGCGGCCGCCTGCGTCAGGTTCCAGACGGTGATCATTAGGCTGACCGCTACGAAGCTGCTTCTGCTCGTTGTGCGTGGTTTCATGGCCGTTCTCCGTCAAACGAATCATGGATTCTTGTCCCAGACGTTGAAGGCGGTACTGCTTACTCGCTCAATCCCCCATTCGGAGGAATCATCTGTATGCAGGTCCCCGGTCCCAATGCTGGCGCTTTGGAAGGCGCCCCAATTGGTGCTGTATTGACAGTCGGTGAAGTCGCATTTAGCGGAACTGGTCCCGACCATCTGGTCTTCCTTGTTCCAGATTTCAGCCACCCATTGGTAGTGTGTTCCTGTTACATTCCTCCACCCGTTGTGCGTGAACTGATACCATGGTAAGCCGTCGTATTCAAACTTCCAGGTTCCGAAGAGTGAGGATAGCAGATAACACTTGTACTCGTGAGTTCCACTGCTCGGTGGAGTGTCGCTGTGGAAGTCATAGTCTGCGGGTTGCGGTCCCGCTTTCGTCTCCGCGTACCGCTTAAAGTAAACTGTGCTGCTTGGGGGGCCGCTTTTGGACCGATAGCGAACATATCCGATCTGGGCCCATTTGACCGGCGTTGCCCCCTCCCATTTCGTAACCCCTGCCCAGGCAGCACTCGCCGCTGGCGATTTTGCACTGGGCTGCCCGCACAACGCCGTGGTCCGCGTTCGAATCTTGGCGCTGCACCCCGTCGCACTCGCTGACTTAGTTACGTGTGCGTACTTCCTCCCGAACGTGCATGACACAGTCGCCTTGACCTTGTCCTTCTTCTGCGCTCGGGTGTCGTTAACGGAGATGGTAAACGTCAGATCCAACTCAAACGTCTCCAGGGCCTCAACCCAGAGGGAGGTAGGCGGTGGCCACGCATACGGGACCTCGTTCTCGATTAGACCGGTGGTCTTCTCGGGATCCTCCCAAGCCTGGAGCAAAGGGGGCTCGGCAACCGGCCAGGAAAGCGACCACCAAGCCGAGTTTGGGTCGGACGGATCGCATGAGGAGGAAAGCTGGACTTCGACAAGATCGTCCTCCCCGTAAACCGGTGCCTCGTCCATGTCGGGTATGCCGTTCCCGTTGTCATCGTCGGAATTGACCGGGAAGATGACGCCCGGCGGGAGGTCTTCGATAGCTTCATCGTCGTCGTCGATGTCGCCGTCGTTGTCGCTGTCGGTTCGAAGGTCGGCCTGACAGCAGACAACGATATCGCAGGAAACCGCGCCCGGCGCCACGAACAGTCCGCCCGCGGCGATGCAATCCGAGCAGGTGAGCTGGACGCAACTGTCGTCCGGCAGGCAGCAGGCACCTACTTCGTTGGCAAACGTCGAGGCGAACTCCACTTGGTATTCCGCGAAGTCGTGGAGGTCCACGTCGCCATCCCCGTCGAAGTCGCCTCGCCAGCACTCCGACTCAGGCAATCCCGCCCCGGGACCATTCAGGCATTCCGCGAAGGCGCTGAAGTCCTCCACATCTACCAGACAGTCGTTGTCGAAATCCCCGGTCCCGTCTTGGGCCTGAACAGAGGGGGCAGGCAGCATGACCCAAAGCCCCACGAGAAACCACAGTCCCCACAGCGGCAACCTTCGTAGCGAGTAACAATGGCCAGCCATCACAGCCTCCTACGCATCGACGCCCACGGGGGAACGCTTCCCCAGCGGCGCCCGCATACCGTCCAGCAGCATCGACTCGCACGCGCCGATGGCGTCCTCCATCACCGCCAGGATGTCCGCCCGCGTCGTGGTCGAGCCGCGCTCAATCATGCGGCGGATCAGCGTGTCGAGGTCGGCCGTGTCGGTCATCTGGACGACTGCTGCGTAGTCGTCCGGGTCGGCGGTGACATTGTTCTCGAAGAGGGCGTAATGGATAGGCATCGGCTCGCTCTGTAAAGTAGATTCGGACCTTGACTATACCGTTTACGCCCGGTCCTTTCAAGGGTGGTGAAAACCCGAATCTGTCGGTCGCCCAGAGTCCATCGAAAGCAGGGACCCTACCGGCCGGAGATGAGGTACACTGCCAGTATGAAAGGCTCCGTCTACTTCATCCGCGACACGGCCAGCGGCGCGGTCAAGATCGGCGTCTCCGCCGATCCGACCGGTCGGTTGAAGGCGCTCCAGACCGCGAGTCCGATACCGCTGACGCTTGTCTCCCACCACGAGTTCGAGAACCCCGGCGCGGTTGAACGCTATCTGCACTCGGTGTTCGAGCATCTGCGGTGCACCGGTGAATGGTTCGCGGTTGTGGATTTCGACGCCCAACTTGCACAGGATCGTCCGGGCCTGGGCGATGATGTTCTCGATGAGTTCGTCGCTTAAGAATCTGACAGCCAGCCGCATGGTGAAGCTCCTGTATGTTTATGGATTGCTAGAGGACCTTGATTACAACCAGCGTAATGTCGTCCTCCTGCGGGCCGGTGTGGCGGAAATCCGCGACCGCCGTCGTGATGGTGGAGCTGATCTCCTCGGCGCTGCGCTGTGCGTTGGCACGGATTATGCGGCGTAACATTTCCTTGCCGAACATTTCACCGGCCGGGTTGTGAGTTTCCCAGATGCCATCGGTGCCGATCACGATGATCTGTCCCTCGGCGGGCACCTCGCGGCCGTATTCTTCGTAACGCCACTCGACCTCGATCCCTAGCGGGATCCCGCCGCCGGATAGCTCGCTGAAACTGTCCGAGTTCGGGTGGTACAAGATCGGGGCATCGTGCCCGGCGCTGACCCACCGCAGAGTACGGGTCTCCACGTCGATCAAGAGGTATACCAGCGTCATGAACCGCTCGCCGGCGGTGTCGGCCGTGAGCTGGCGGTTGATGTCGGTGAGCACCTGGGCTAGGCTGCCGGGCCCGTGTATGCGACTACGCAACAGGGCCCGGCCGGTGGCCATCAGGAGCGCGGCGGCGATGCCGTGCCCGGTCACGTCGCCCACCGCGACACCCAGACGCCGCGGCCCCAACTCGGTCAATTGCAGAAAGTCGTAGTAATCGCCGCCGGTTTCGTCGCAGTAGATACTCCGGCCGGCGATGTCGAGGCCCGCGACCCGCGGCGGGCGGGCCGGGAGTAGTTTCTGCTGGACCTGCATCGCCAGCGCCAGCGATTCGCGTAGTCGCATGCGATCCGCGAGCTTCGGGAGCATACTGTTGAACGCGTGGCCCAGCTCACCCAGCTCGTCGCGTGTTTCGATGTGGGTGCGGGCCTGCAAGTCCCCGGCGGCGATCCGCCGGGCGGCATTCGCCAGCGCCGCCACCGGTCTTGTTACCGCCCGCGAGCTGAGCAAGGCGAGCAGCAACACGACCAGCGCCACGATGACCGCCGCGACTCCGCTGATCTCCAAAAGTATCCGGGTACCCTGCCGCACACTCTCCTCGGCGGCCACGGCGTGTGCAATAATGTCGTCCTGGGGAACGATCAGCAACACTGCCGCGCCTTCCTTTTCGGTGCTACTGTAAGCCCAGAGGGACTCGCGGCCTTGATAGGGCATCAGTCGCCGATTCGCCCGCCCGGCCGCCAAGTCATCGAGCAGCTTGTGCAACTGCGTGTTGTCGTCAGACGCGAGCCATTCCAGCTCGATGGGCTCGTCCCAACGACGGTCCGCCTGGAGATAGCTTTCTTGGGCCACGATCAAGCCCCCGAGCTCGCCCATGGCGGGGTTATCCATTGGCACGACGAGCAGCGAGCGGGCATCCGCGGACCAGGCCGCCGGAACGGTGGCGCTCTCCAGCAAGCCGAGTAGTCTGATGTCTATCGCGGTCACGCCGACCACCGTGCCGTCGGGGCCGCGTACGGGCATCGAGACGGTGACCATCACCTCCCGGGTGGTGGCGTCGACCAGGGCCGCATTCCAGGTCAACTCGCTGGCGACGAGGGCGTTGAGATACCACGCTCTGCGGCGCGGATCGAAGTCGGCCGGATAGCCGCCGTGACCCGGGTAGGAGCAATGCACGCCGTTGTGGAGCGCGGTGTAATTCCACGCGATCAGCTCGGGGTGCCCTTCGTGCAAGAGCTGGTAGGCGGGCAGCAGCAGCGTGAGGCGTGCCACGTCCCCCCGCACGGTCTGTTGCGAAACTCCAGGAGCCGACACGAAGACTTGTTGCTCATAGGTGACCGGAACGCGCTCGCGGCGGCCGTCAGCCGTCAAACGCACGTGTTTGTCCGATCGGGTCATGCCCTCCGGCAGGTTGTGTCCGCCGTCGTAATCCGCGGCCCAAAACACCGGCGGCGACAGCGGCGGCTCGCCGGCCAGACATTGTTCCACCTCCCGGGCCTGAATCCGCAGAACCAACTCAATCGTCTCTCTTTCGCGGCGGATGGCCGCACCGTAATCGTTGGTCAGTCGGGACAACTGCCGCCCGGCCAGTTCGGACAAGTCTTCCCGGGCGTGCGTCCCGAATTCGCGTCCCAGGGTTCGGAGGGAGTGTTGGTTTATCCAACTCAAGACCCCCAGCGGGAGCAACGCGATACCGAGCAGCAGAATCAGCAACTTCCAGCGGATACGCATGGTGCCGTGTCCCTTCGGCCGAACTGTAAATCCGTAAACCAGTAGTGTAGCCTGCCCTGATGAACGCCAAAACCCAGTCCGGTAAGAACACACCCCTCCGCGACGGAGTCCGGCCGGGCCCCGTGGAACTGCTGTAGTTCGAGCGCCTGCCGGGGGCTCAATGAGCTGCTTCTTGCTAACCCAGGACTCGCGTTGCTCGCCACGACAGGATTCCGCTCCACCTATGCCGTGATTGCGGGTACACTATGTCGCCACGCAAGCGGTCTGCGCGTGAGAAGAGGACCTGGATCATGCATCGTGCAAAAGCAACTCGCATCCTGGGGCTTCTGGTAGCAACCTCCTTAATCGCAACGAGTTGCACTCTACCTCCGCCCCCAACTCCCGAAGACATTCTCGATATGCTCTCGTATGCCGTCCTCGTGCCGGAGAGAACCTGCGCCGAGCTGCGCGAGGAGTTCGGCGTCGAGCACCTGCCCCTGGTCGATTATCCGGACGAACTCGGGCTCGAGTTTGAGGAGGATTTCGTCCAGACCACACGCGGCGAGTCGCTCCGGGTCTGGTACATCCCGGCCGAGTCCGAGCGCGGCGTCGTGGTCATCTCCCCCGGCGCGGTCGGCTCGATGCCGTGCTATCTGTTCGTCGCGCTGCTGCTGCACGAGCAGGGCTGGTCGGCGGTCATGTACGAGTACCAGGGTTTTGGACAAAGCACCGGCATCCCCAATCTGGATTCGCTGCGGCCGGACCTCGCCGCGGTGCTCGACTGGACCCAGGCGCGAACCGGGGCGGAGGAGGTCTCCCTGTTCGGCTTGTCGCTGGGTTCGATCCCCTCGGTGGCGCTGGCCGTCGAGCGTCCGGACACGGTGAACGCGGTCGTGCTCGATTCGCCGGTGGCACTCCGGGAGGAACTCCAACGTTTCGATTTCTTCCTCGCGGGGCAGTCCGAGCTGGTGATCAGGCTGCTTGACCCGTCCCTGATCACAGAGGAACTCATCGACCGGATGCAACAGCCGTTGCTCGTTTTTCTGCACGAAGAGGATTACGTCACGCCGCCGGCGGCGGTCGAACTCCTATTCGAGTTGGCCCCGGGGCCGAAAGAACTCGTGCGGTTCACGGGCCTGGAGCACGCGCAGGCCCAGTTCTTCGACACCGAGGTATACGTGGAGCACATGGATTCCTTTCTCAGTGAGGTCTGGGAGAGTGAGGTGGCGGCAGAGTAGCGAGTAGCGAGTTCAGAGTTATGAATTGAATGCCTTAACGAGTCTGCACTCATAACTCGCTACTCGCTACTCATAACTCACTTCTCCTCCCGCCAGCGCCACTGGTAGCCGAACGGCACTTGTCCATACGAAAACGCATTGTCGGCGTTACGTGTGTTGTGGCTGTCGCCGCCGAACAAACCCCACTTCACCGGTCCGCGGCGACCGGTCCCGAAACAATGCAGCCGGCCGGACTGATCGGCAACCAGCACTTCGAGATGCTCGTCGCCATCCACGTCGGCGATCACCGGCGAGCACTCCACCGGCGACTCCAGCACTTGACGAGCCAGGCCATGCCCGGCCTGGGAGACGACGGTGACCACGCCGATCACGCGCTCATCCGCGGCCGCTTCGATCGACGTTACGACGATTTCCGGGACGCGGTCCCCGTTCAGGTCGGCCACCGCCGGCGTGCCCCAGACCGCGCCCCCCACTGGAAACCGCCACTGCACGCCGGTCGGCGACAAAACGCACACGCCCCCGCGGCGACCGGCATAATCGCCCGTTGGACAGGCTAACAAGAGCGGCGCTCCCTCCGGCGGCTCGCGCAATGTCCGCAACCCGGCAATGAGGGTTTCCTCCCGCCTCAACGCCGGCACGCTCCACGGCACGGCCTCCAGCGTCTGGCCGGAGTTCATCAGGGCCCAGACGCGGGCGGCGCGGTCGCCGACAAAGGCCGGCAACCCATGCTCAAGGGCCCCGCCGCGGCAAACCGCGCCCGCCACGGTCCCGGCGGCGAATTCCCGCCGCCAGCCTGAGCGGCCGTTACGCACCGCCAGGACCTCGACGACGCCGCGCGGTGTTGTAACAACCAGTTCCGTCCCGTGTCCGGGCTGCACGTCGGCCAAGGCCAGGGTGACGCCGAGCATGCTCGCGCCGGCCGGCGGCCGAGCCACGTCGGACACCCAGGCCGTTCTCCCCGTCCGACCACTCAACGCCACCACTTTGCCCGCCCGCGTGGCCACGATAACGTCGGTCAGCTCGTCACGATTGAAGTCAACCGCCAACGGCGGACCGACCACCGGGCTGCCGACGTGCGTGTTCCATTGGGTCTGGCCGTCGGGTGTGATGCAGTACACGGTTCCGTTCAGGCAACCGACGAACAGACAGTCATCTCCGGCGGCGATGCCGACGACGTCGCGCGGACCGCGGCCGGGACGGTCCGGGGGGCTGAATAGCAGTTCGGATTGACCGGTCGCTCCATCTACGCGCACGACCCCGTCGGCAATGTCCCGCGCGTCATCGAAGCGGGCTCCCAGTGACGCCACGTAGATCTGCCCGTCGAGCGGGATGATGGTGGTGAACCAGGCCGTCAAGCCGACCGGCGCCGTCCAGCGGAATTCGAGCTTGACCCGCTCGTTGCGCGAGACCCGCGGCGGCAAACCCTCCCGCAGCCGCCGGCGTGTTTCGTACCAACGCCGCCAATCCGCGTGGCGGTCGCCGTAATCCGCACCGGACACGTATGTCAGGAGCCGCCGGGCGTTCTGGTCCTCGAGCGGGTAGTTGGAATAGAGGTGGGTGACGAGTTCATCGGTCCGCGGCTGCCAGGCCGGCCGCGTTTCGTTCTCCCAGATCTCCAGCGCGGCCCTTATTTCACGCGGGCTGTCCGCCTGGGCCAGCAGTTCGAGTCCGCGGCGAACGTGCCCATCCAAGCTGTGTTTACTCAGGTACCAGCGCCCGCCCAGGACGCCCACTGCCAGCACGAGCACGACCACGCTGATCCAGCCCAGCCGGCTGAATGATCTTTGGCGGTCGTATACGGTTAATAAACGTGTTCGGGGTGACATCGGGACTCACACTTCAACAGTTCATGGTAGTGTACACGTGCTGACAAGTCCTCCAGTGCTCTGCCACAACTCAATTGATGGGTTGGTGTGCCACTGCTCTTGAGCTTGCT
>JAGMDK010000461.1 GCA_023128695.1 Phycisphaerae bacterium | reverse complement strand
TCGGCAGGAGCCTCGCCCTCCCCGCGCCGCGGGAGGCCGGCAGCGCTTATGCGCGTGTCAACACCATGCGCTCCCCTTCCATTTCGATCGTAAGCGTATTACCTGCAAGAGAATACGTGCCGGTTTTGGACTCGGGGTCCATTTCCATCGTGATAGTAATTTGGTTGCCACTGAGCGTATAAGTACCGCTCATGCTCATGGCTTCGGGCATGCCCTCCATAAACATGGAAAGGGTCATCGTGCCGTCCTGGCCGAATGTGAGCTCCATTTGCAGTTCGGGCGGCATCGACTCGCCACGCTGGGTCATCTCGGTCACCTTCCAGGTGCCGACGATCGTGGACGCGGCAGCCGCTTTCTCCACGACCTGCGGCGCAGCCTGCGGCACGGCTGCGACGGCCACCGGACCCGGTTCCGGCTCGGGCTCCAACTCCGGTTCCAGCTCGAAGTTCTCCTCGTCCATAATGACCTCCGCCGAGACCGTGACCACCTCGGGCGTTGTCTTCAGTTCCGCCTTCTTGGGCGGCGGCTTGAACTCCGCGATCTCCGGCGGCGAGGAGCGGTAGCAACCCGATATTATGATGCTCAGGATCATGCCAACCAGAGCGGTCCAACGGCTGATTCGTTGCATTTCGTTGCTTAGTGTCATGGTGCTTCGCTTCCGATTCG
The DNA here is from genome assembly GCA_023128695.1 of Phycisphaerae bacterium. Classification (GTDB taxonomy): domain Bacteria; phylum Planctomycetota; class Phycisphaerae; order UBA1845; family Fen-1342; genus JAGMDK01. The sequence continues at coordinate 1,194 of JAGMDK010000461.1, read as the reverse complement.
TGAGTGTACTCATTCCGATGCCGGTCGCGGTCTGAAGACCAGTTCCCAAATCGCAAACTTCCGCGGCGTTTCGCGGCCTAGCAGGATCAGCCGTCGCGTCGGGGCCACATAGCGACACGGAAGCCACTGCCCGTTGAACACCGAGACGCTGGCTCCGGTGGTCGTGTTCACGACGAAAACCCCGTCCGGAGTCGCGATCGCGATGGTTTGTGGCTCCAGCCAACAGCTGGCGATGCTGCCCCGGCGATGCCGGCGCACGATTCGCTCGGCGACGTGCAAGACGCTGATGCGCTCGCGCACAATGTCGTAAAACAGTACCATGGCCCGGTCAGGCGACAAAGGATTGGCAACACCGGCCCAGGTCTGGAGCAGCGCGGGCCGGGCGGACACGCCCCACTCGGGGGCCACCGTTACCATGCCGGCGGAGCCGGCTTTGATCCAATTCAGGTGTTCGCCCTCTGCCTGGGCACACAACACGCTGTCAAGTCCGTTCGACGCGATCGGGAACACACAATCCGGGCCGGGCGGCGACAGGACTACCGGCTCTCCCTCGCCGATGGTCTGACGATACACGCGAAACGGGCCGGCCGCCGATTCGCCGGAGCAAAAGAGCAGGGTCCGGTCGTCGCCGTCGAAGCGCGGCAGGCAGTTGATCGCGCCGCGCACGCCGAGAATGCTTTCCTCGCCGCTGCCCAGGTCCAGATGTACGATGAAACTCTCCGACGGCTCATTGGCCACATAAGCAATGGCGTTTCCCGAGTCTGACCAAACCGGCGAATGGGCCCAGTTTTGTTGCGATATGCGATACCCGGGCGACGAACCCTCCAGCGATCGCCGCCAGATCGAGAGCGTCCCCTCCGGCGGGGTGTGCTCCGGCCGGCTCGATCCCAGCAACGTCATCGGCAAGAGGTGGTCCTGATCGGTGCGTAGATAGAGCATCTGTTGGCCGTCCGGCGAAATGACGGGGATTTGCACGCCGACGTTTTCGACGGAGCCGATCTTCCGCGGCAGGTCCGCGTCGCCATAGAGACGCATGTGTCTATCGTTGAGGGTCCGGGCTGCGTCGGCGGAGTTTTTATCCAATGATTGACAGCCGAGCGGGAGAAACCCGATTCCCGCGCAGACCAGCAGGCATAGCACCTGGGTGGCCCATCGGTGTCGATTGGGAAATGCAGCGGCCGAGCGTGTGTGGCA
>JAGMDK010000460.1 GCA_023128695.1 Phycisphaerae bacterium | reverse complement strand
ACACCAACGGCATCCCGGATGAGTGTGAGGACTGCAACACAAACGGCTTCCCGGATTACATCGACGTGATCTATGGCGGCTACCCCGACTGCAACTCGAATCTCATCCCTGACGAATGCGACATCCTGATTGCGAACGGCGGCTTGTGCGATCCGAACAACATCTGGCCGCATAAGCCAGACGGTTGCTCGCCCGACTGCCAGCCGAACGGCTGGCCCGACGAGTGCGACATCCCGATCGCGCTCGGCGGGTTCTGCGACCCGAACGATCCCTGGGACCCCAACGGGTGCGCCGCCGACTGCCAGCCCAACGCCGTGCCGGACGAGTGTGATATCGCCGATTGCGACCCAAACGATCCGGACTGCCAGGACTGCAACACGAATGGCGTTCCAGACGAATGCGAGGTGCCGCCGATATGCCCGGAGTGTCCTGACTGCAACACCAATGGCGTGCTGGATTGGTGCGATATCTACCAAGGCACGTCATGCGATTTCAATTACACCGGTGTCCCTGACGAGTGCGAACAGCCACCCATCTGCCCAGGAGATTCCAACTGCGACGATGTTATTTCATGGCGTGACATCGATTTCCTCGTAGCGGCTATGAACGACAACTTTGCAGCCTGGGTGGGTATGTTCTACCCCGGCACGCCGAGCTGTCAATTCGCGAACAATGACGTCAACGGCGATTGCACAGTCAACTGGCGTGATATCGATCCGTTTGTGGCCCTGATGAACACGACCTGCCCGTAGCTGCCCGCGTGGGTGCCCCATCCCGTTCATTCTGCCTGCTTGTCAGGCAGAAGGACGAGGTGGGGCACCCATCCGTGTGCCACTGCTCTTGAGCAGTGCCCAGGCGACCGCCTGTCAGAAAAGACACTGCTCAAGAGCAGTGGCACACAAAAGACACTGCTCAAGAGCAGTGGCACACACACGTTGTTCATTCACGGCTGGGTGGCCCATCGCTTTCCAGCGTTATTTCCGCTTGCGGTCGAGGCGCCATCAGGCATAGCAAGATCCCGATGGTCGTCAACACGGCGGCGGCGATGATCCACAACGCCGGGGGTGCTTCGTTCTCGGCGACTACGTAGCCCAGGCGCGCGAGCAACGGCTGGAGCCCGTCCGCGCGGCCGGATAGAACCGCGATGCCGTTGTGCATCAGGTGGGCGAGTATCGCCGGCCAGATCGAGCGGTATTGAATGACGAGCAACCCGAACAGCACGCCCAGGCCGGCGGTGATGATAAGCCGGAAGATGCTGTGGTGATGGATGCCGAACGCCAACGCGACTACCAGCACCGCCGCCGCTTTCCCGAGCCCGCCCCGCAGACCGCTGAGAGCGTACCCCCGGAAGAACAGCTCTTCGCAGACGGCCGGCACGAGCGCCAGGAACACGATGACCGAAAACAGGTTCATCTCTCCCAGCACCGCGTCGATCTTCTCGAACTCGGCCGCCATTTCAGCCGGCAACGGCAGCCAGGTGCTCTGAAAGGCGAACCACGCGCTCGCCAGAATCCACGTGGAGAGCCCGAAGCACACCGCGGCGATGAGGGCCCTCAGTGGTGGCGGCGAGAGGCTGAAGGCCGACGGTATCCGAACTCGTAGATACGCCGCCGCCCCGAACGGGAGCAGGACGAACAGGACCATCATGATCCCGGCCAGCCCCAGCCAAAACCAGATCGTCCCGACCCCGCCCGGCGTCTTCAGAAGATACTGTTGGGCAAAGAAGTTCAATGAAAACCCGAGGGCCAGCATCAGAAACGCCTGAGCCGCCGCGGGGCGGTCGGCCGGCTTGAAGAAGCGGCGTTTGAACAGCGTCTTGACCGAGCCCGAATCCGCGAACAGCACCGCCTCCTGCCCGAACAGCCGAGCGGCGACCGCGACCGCGGCCCCGGCGTACAGCGTCGTGGACATGGTGACCCAGATGATCGCCGCCACCTCGAACTGCCCGGTGAACAAATCCCGCGTCAGGATCACGATATTTGTCACCGGCATGATCAGCATGGGACCTTCAAGCCGGGTTCCGGGGAGGATGCCCACCACCGCGGGGATGAGCGCCGCCACCATTACCGGCATCACATAGTTCTGGGCTTCCTTGAAGCTGCGGGCGAAGCTGCACACCGCCAGCAACATGGCGCTGAACATGACCGCCAACGGAATGAGCAGCAACAGTACCCACGGCAGCGCACCGAGCGGGATGACGACCTCGCCGCCCTGGCTCAGCACGTCTCCCAGGCCGCCGAGAAATACCGTCCCGCCGATCGAGAGCAGGTTCAGCGCAGCGCTGAGCATCCCGATCAGGGCGACGACGATGAATTTGCCCGCGATCAGGTCCACAGTCGGTACCGGCGCGACCATTAGTGTTTCGAGCGTGCCGCGTTCGCGTTCGCCGGCGGTTAGATCGATCGCGGGGTAGATCGCCCCGGTGATCGTCATTACGATCAGGATCAGCGGCACGATCTGCCCGAGGATCGACCCGCCGACCTTCTCCGGGCTGGCGGTCGTCTCCTCAATAATCGCGATCGGCGTGATGAACTCAAGCTCCAGGTTCTCGCGCTCGAGACGCTGCCGGAGGAGCGCGTCGCCGGCCCGTTCGAGGATGCTCTCAAGGCCGGCGGCGGCGATCTGGCTGCGGATTTCCGTCTGATCAAGCAGCACCTTGATCCGCGTCGATTGCTCGCTTTCCGCGCTGGGCAACTCATCCGTGACCAGCAAGCCGACGCGCGCACTACCCTCGGTGACCGCTTGCCTCAATATTTCCGGATCACGAATAACGTCGACATAGTAATCGGGCGGCTGTTGGCGAACGTCGGCCTGGGCCCGCTCGGTCGCCGACTCTTCCCGCGTCATGAGCTCGGTCGTATCCTCCGCGGGCAATTCGCCGCGCTCATCCATCTCGACCAGTTCCTCGGTCGGCGTCTCGCTCTCGACCCCCGGCCGGCGGGTCAGATCCGTGTCGATCAGGTGCCGCAGCCACAACGCGATTTCTTCCGACTGCACCACCACCCGGTATTCTTCCTGCTTGAGCCGGCTGATCTGGAGCTCAAACCCCTGCAACGACCCCAGGATCATCGCCGGATACAGCGCCATCGGCACCAGGATCATCGCGATCAGCGTGCGGCGGTCGCGCAAGGTGTCGGTCAACTCCTTGCGCCAGATCGTATTAATGCGTGAAAAGCGGCTCATAGCTCACAGATGGTGATAAAGTGATAAGGTGAAAAGGTGATAAGGGCGCGCGGCATACGCCTTTTCACATCATTGATCGCCACCTTATCACCTTTTCACCTTATCACCTTCGTAAACACCGGCTGATCCGCGCCGACCAGTTCCAGGAAGACCTCGCTTAGCCGCTGGCGACCGGTTTGCTGCTTGAGGGCGTCGAGCTCGCCCTCGGCGATCAGCCGGCCGTTGTGGATCAGTCCCATCCGCCGACACATCTGGTCGATCTCGTCCAGCGCGTGCGTCGAGAGCAGCACCGCCTTGCCCGCGGCGGCCTGGGTGCGGATGAATTCGAGGATCATCCGGTTGCTCAGTACGTCCAGGCCCAGGGTCGGCTCATCCATCACCAGGATCGGCGGGTCGGCGATCAGAGCCCGGGCGATGTTGACCCGCTGCTTCTGCCCGGTCGACAGGGCCCCGCAGCGCAGCTTCAGGTAGTAGCCCATATCCAGCCACTCGACCAACTGCCGGATCCGCGTCCGAGCCGTCTCGCGGGGGATGTCGTACAGCACCGCGAAGTACTCCAACATCTCCAGAGGCGTCAGACGCATGTACAGGCCGGTGTTGGAGGTGAGGTAGCCGATGTGTCGTTTCACAAACTTGGGCTGAACGGTGACATCCCGGCCCTCGATCCGCACCGTCCCGGACGTCGGCCGCAGCAAACCGCTGACCATCCGGAGCGTAGTGGTCTTCCCGGCTCCGTTCGGCCCCAGCAGCCCGTAGATTTCGCCGGGGTGAACCTTAAAGCTGACCTGATTGACGGCGGTTTTCTCGGTCCCGTCCGGATTGGGAAAAACCTTGGTCAGCCCTTCGATCTCGATCATCCGCGCTCCAGCGTAGCGGCCTATCCAGGGTGGGGCGGGCGTCCCGCCCGCCTTCGTATCGAGGCACCGCGGGCGAGACGCCCACGCCACCCATGATGCGGAACTTATGACAAACTACACTAGCGTACCGCATATCGGCAAGATTGGCGATCCATCCCGCGGAGTGAGAAGGTGAAAAGGTGATAAGGTGATAAAGTGATAAGGAAGCGCAAACGGCATAGCTTCTCCCTTATCACCTTATCACCCTTCCCCGCATTCGGCATATAATCACCGCTGGTATCTTCGCATGGCGGGAAGTGTTCCATGCGCTTGGCGCGAATCTCACTAGCCACGAAATATCGGCTTCTGTTCGGGCTCGCGGTGCTGTTGATCATCGGCGCCGCGTTGGCCGTGCCGTGGTTCATGCTGGAAACCCTCGTCCTCCAGCAACCCTTCCGCGAGGCTGAAACCATTGCCGAGACCCATTTCCGCCTGGTGATGTCGGACCCCGACTCAGTCGCCGGCGTGCACGGCGGAACGTTCAGCCTGCTGCCCGAGAAGCTTTCGCAGCAACCGCGGTTCATCTCCCTGGAGCCCAATCCGAGCGACACGACATCCCGCCCCAGCCCGGGCGTCACCGACTCGTTCATCAAAGACGCGCGGGAAACGTTTCGTGAGCATCCCAACAAAAAGTTCTATTACCAGACCGTGCGGAACGAGAGCGGACGCCGTTTCCGGTATGCCCACGCGGTTTGGGTTACCAAAGGCTGTTTGAACTGCCACGCGGAGGGGCGCAGCGCCCGCTCCTATCGCGAGAACCAGTTGGCCGGAATTATCACGGTGGACTTGCCGGCCGAGCTGAGCGGCCAGTCCGCGCTGGTCAACCGCGTGCTGATGGTGACGGCGGGGACGCTGGCCGGCATCCTGGCCATTCTGGTGTTCTACATCATCACCACGCGGTTCATCCTCTCGCCGATCAACGAGCTGCGCTCGGTGGCCCTGCGCGTGGCTGACGGCGATCTGGCAGTCCGCTCCACCGTGCGGACCGGGGACGAATTCGAGCTGTTGGCGGTGAACATCAACACCATGCTCGAACGGCTGCGCGACTCGCAGGACGAGCTGAAAAAAGCCAACCGGCTTCTGGACGAAAAACTCGGCGAACTGGCCGAGACCAACGTCGCGCTCTACGAGGCCAACCGCGTCAAGAGCGAGTTTCTGGCGAATGTCTCACACGAGCTGCGGACGCCGCTGACCAGCATCATCGGGTTTGCCGAGCTGCTGCGGGAAGACCCGCCCGGGCAAAGCGACTCGCGGGCCCTGCGCTACGCCGAAAATATCCTCATTTCGGGCCGCATCCTGCTGGAAATCATCAACGACCTGCTCGACCTGGCGAAGATCGAGGCGGGCCGCGTGGAACTGCGGATCGAATCCGTTCAGGTCCCGGAGGTGTGCTCCACGCTGCTCGACTTCATGCGGCCGCAGGCGGACAACCAGAAAATCCAGGTGCAGCTCGAGGTCGGCGACGCCCTGCCGGCCCTCTTCACCGACCGCGGGCGCTTGCGCCAGATCCTGTTCAACTTCCTCTCGAATGCGCTCAAATTCACGCCGGAGGGCGGGCAGGTGTGGTTGCAGGCCCAGCGTCTCGACGACACGCACGTGCGGGTCTCGGTCCGCGACACGGGGCCCGGCATTCCGCCCGAGCAACACGAGTCAATCTTCGAGAAATTCCGTCAGATCGATCAATCCGCCACCCGCGAGCACCACGGTACCGGCCTCGGGCTGGCGATCGCGAAGGAGTTGACCTACCTGTTGGGGGGGGAAATCGGCGTCGACAGCGAGCCGGGCCGGGGAGCCACTTTCTGGCTCGAGTTGCCCACCACCGCCCCCGAACGCCGCGAACGCCCGCTGATTTCGCTGGTATAGTGGTCCGCCACACGTCTAGAGCAATTTCAGAAAAAGGGGGTATCCGGTTGACG
>JAGMDK010000046.1 GCA_023128695.1 Phycisphaerae bacterium | reverse complement strand
GCCATTCGGGACAGTCACCTATTTCTAAGGCCTGACCAGCGGAAACTGGTGCGAGGCCAAGGTGGTCATCGACAACGGCCCCCGCGACGAGGACCTCCAGTCGCATTGGGTACGCCCCTTGACGCACCATTATCTTATTGGGATTGGGAAACGTATCCGGTCAGGCTTCGGAATCCGCCGCCGGGCGCTGTTTCCGTTTGTCTTCTTGCGCCGCGGCATCCCTCTCCTCGACCGGCGGCGTCTCGGATTCAGTAGTACTAACCGGCCTCTCGGTTTCGGTCGCGCGCTCGAATTCCTTCAGGATGGCCAGTTCCTCAGCGCTGGTCACGTCCGCGCTGAGCCCGGCTTCCAAGCGTGCCGCCAGATCGGCGTCGGCCTGTAACGAGGTGATCATTTCCTCCGCCTGGACCGCGTTCCGCGTAATTTCCTCAGTATCAGGCAACTTCGTCAGCCGACCCTGCTGGATGAGAGTCAGATTGTGAATATGCGTGCTGATGATCTCGATCTGCGAGTAGAGCAGACGCGCCAAGGTGTTTTGCCGGGCGATACTCTTCCGCAAATGAGCGAGTTCGCCGGCCGTTCGGCGTCGGGCGGAGTCCGAGGACGCTCTCCGGCCCTGCTGCAATAACTCGGCTTCTTTTTCTTCCAGTATCGTGCTGTCTTCCTGGAGGCGGTCCCGCCGCTGGGCCAGGCCCGCCCGTTGTTCGGCCAACAAGCCGATCTTCTCCGTCGCGTCGCCCGCGCGGTCGAACAGGGCCCGAATTCGATCGATCACGCTCGAAGACACCTGCGACGCGGGCGCGGCACCGCGGACCAGCAGAACCTCGCCGGTTTGACGCGTGACCTTCAACTCCGGATCACCAAACGCCGCCTGCTCGAACGCCGCAACTACAGCCGCTTCCGGCAAATCCAGCCGGGCGGCCAGTGCATCGGCGTTCAACCCGCTCACCAGCAGGTCGGCCCGACGCCGCTCGATCTCCCGGCGGACCCGGTCTAGCTTCTGGCTGGTCGCCATGGGGTTGAACAAGGCCAGCACCTGCTCGGAGATGTCGTCACTGACTCCGGTCACCCGCCAGCCGTCCGCTTCCCGCGGCTCGATCAGCACTAAGGTCACGTTCGGCAGTTCCAACTGCGAATTGCGGGCCTCGTCCGTGAATCCGCTCGGGCTGCACACCCCGATCAGATGCGGCACTTCCGGATCGCTCACCAGGGCGCGCACGTGATCGACCAAATCACCCAAATCGAGCGGGGGCAGCGTCCCCTCGGCCCCGGCGGCGAGGTGCTCCAGCGGAGCCAGCAGCGACGCGACAGCCACGCTGGTTTTCCGCTTGCCGAACCACCAGCGCCGCTCAAAGCCGTGCAACGTAATCCGTCGATTGTGCGGCAGTTGCTCGAGCAACGTCCGGCTGTGTCGGTGGTGCAAAGCCAACAGGTCCCGCAGGGCGGCCTCATCATCTTGTCGGGACGTTTGCCAGGTGCTGCCCCGCAGTTGCCGACCCTGGGCGTGCTCCAAGTTGGATTCCGCGCCGGCCAGAAACTCTGTCTCGATCTGTAAGGCCCGTCGGGCGTTTTCGTTCATCTCACTGACACTTAAAGGCCGGCCGGATAATGTAGCGGCCGGGCCCCGTACCGGCCGTAGAACACGGGATAATACTTGCTTGGACAACGGCCGGTACGGAGCCCCGCCGCTACAGGACTTATGCGGCGGACTGCTATGGCGACATCTGCGTGTAATCCAGTTCTGAACCCAACAAGCTGTGGGGAATGAGCCAAATGACCAGCGTAACCAGCGCGGCCGTAATCACCCAGCCGCGAGCAACACGGTTCTTCCTGCCACGCCACAATGCGATCAACCAGAAGAACACCGCGAAAGCGAGCTTGTTGTCCGTCAGGTCATGCCCGAACGGCCAGCCCGTCCAAAAGGCGTCGAAGGCGTACTTCTGCACAACAGGGCCCAGAATCAACCCCCCGACGACCAGACACCCCAGCGTCCACCTTGTCAACCCGATCGTCCCGGCCCCCCCGCACAACGCCTCGAAGCCGGTCCGTGTGGACAGCAGCATCCCGGCAAAAATAACCACAATGTGCAGGATCAAAACAAAGGCCGGCACCCCGCCGCGAAAACGAATCACGACCGGCTCTGACGTCAGCGCCACAGGCGATTCCTCGCCGCTGCGCAGGAAAATGCGATACATCACCTTGCCGGCGGGCGGCTGGTGAGGGATGGGAACCGCGAGCGTATCGCCCTCGCGCTGGAGGGGGAGTTGACGCCACTCATCATGGCTGCGAAAACGCCGCCATTCCAGCGTGCCCGTGATAGCCTGGTCCGGCACGTGGAGGCGGATTTCGGCGTCGCCAGCGCCGCCGTGGCTGCGGGGAAGCCTGAACACGACCTTCCGGCCGGCCACGTCCACGGCGTCTTTGACGGGATAGGTGGGCCCGGTTCGTTTCTGGTAGAGGGCTAAGAGCGCCGTCACGAAAAACGCAACGACCCACAGCAGCCCCGAGTACTTTTTCTTCATACCAGTTATCTGTGCCTCCAGGCAATGCCGCCTGTACGTGGATCCTATCTTCCCCCCAACGGCGGGCACGAGCAAGAACCCAACCCGGAAAGGAAGGTGCATAACTTAGTTCGCAGGGTGCGTCTTGACGCACCATTCTCATTCGCCGACGTGTCCCTCGAGCGATCGCAGGTCCAACGGTCTGACGGAGCGCCCGCCGCAGACGCACATCCAGTCCTTCGTGTACAAACCGTCGCGAACGTGTCGGTGGAAGCTGGTGTAGGGCCAGGCATGGGGGCAATTGACGCAGCCATGCTTGACCGGATTGTAGTAGATGTAATCGACGTGCCGGCCGAGATCATCGTCGTCGCGTATGACGTGATCCCAGAAGCGCCGTTGCCAAACGCCGCGCTCGTTGCGCGCCATTCGCGAGGCGCTGCGGCGCGTTTCATGGCCGCCGCCGGCAAGGTACGCGCGCGTAAACGCCGCCTTGATGGCCGACCAGCGCAGACCGAAGCGGTCATCTCCCGGCGGCATCGTCCCGATCGCATGGATGTGGTCCGGCATGACGACGATTGCGTCGATCGTGAATGGATGATCCGGAATGACGCGTCCAAGCGCGGCGCGCAACAGGTCGACCGCGGCCGGATCATTGAAGATCGGCCGGCGTCGTTCGGTGACGACCGTGAAGAACACGGTCGCACCGGGGGCGTCCAGACGGCGGTATTCGGACATGATGAGATCATACCGGGTTGGCGCGTCAAGACGCACCCTACCTTGCTCATTCGCCGACCTGTCCCTTGAGCGATCGCGGTTGGTGCGGCAAGCCGCACCCTACGTTGCTGGTTTAGGAGTCGCGGTTCATTTCCTCCATCCACATTGTGGACAGTAGTAGTCGTATCCATGATGGGCCATGATGTAGATCACTCCAGGCAGAATGCCACAAAGAAGAAGAAGCAACAGGACTACTGTGTTGCCTCTCGCTCTTCTCTCGATGACGCCTTCATAGGTGCAGGATGGGTTAGGACATCGTCGAGACAATGGAATGCCGTCCTTATCTCGGTGCAGAAGCCCCTCGGCGACCTTGTCGATATCGATCCCTCTGGTGTCGCCATCATTCATAGTTGGATACTCCTAATTTCTGTATTATGGTTTCCAACTCGTAGGGTGTGTCTTGACGCACCACCCTCATTCGCCGACCTGTCCCTCGAGCGATCGCGGTTGGTGCGGCAAGCCACACCCTACGTTGCTCAATCACGGTTTGTCGGGTCGAGGACCCGACCTACTATATACATGGCTACTCCGCAGGCGCCCATCGGTTCGGTACGACGACGGACGGGCCATCGTAGACGAAAGCGACGCTTTGAAATGCCCGCGTGATTGCGACATGCAACCTGTCCTTTCCCTTCTTGACATGTTCCAACTCGCCAGTCCTCAGATACTTCTTGATCGGCTCAGTGGGTACGATCAGCACTCGATCGCATTCCATCCCCTTGGCTACGCCGAAGTTCAGGCCCGCCCTTTCATACGCCGGCGCGTTCCTTCTCCTCTGATGCCGCAACACTTGCGGTCGGAAGCATGCGATATAATCTTCAACTCTGCTCGGCGCAACCAGAAACACGCCATCATGCTCAGTCTGCACCTCCTTTAGGGGCGTCATGTCCTCCATGCCCGGCCACAGCCTATTCACGAAATCACAGATTGCCCCGTTACACCGGCGGGTTTCGTTCATCGTCTCGATTTGGCAGAGGCCGACCTTTTCCCAGTTCTCCAGCAGCTTCGTTATGCCTGCGCGGCGATACCGCTTGTTCTTCGACGAGAGATTTGTGCTAAGAATACTCTGCCGGGGATCTCCAACGAGGGTAATGCGGATGTCGGATCGCAAAAGCACTTCTACGAAATTCCAATCCCACGCCGCTAAGTCCTGGCACTCGTCAACGAACACATCTGTATAGACTTGACGGAGTCGGGCAGTGACACGTTTCCCGGAGGCCTCTTCGCACCGAATGATGAATCTCGCGAGTTCTTTTGAGTAGATCTGATTGCCACCCGCGAAGTAGTATTCGCTCGTCTGAGTTTCGGGGATATACCTTTTGGACTGGCCCTTTTCGAAACAGATTGACTCAATGCGTTCACCACGGTATACTGCGTGCTGATACGGCCTCGCGCCCTCTCGCAACAGAAAGCCAAACCACGTCATGACATCCACGTGCTTCGGCACTCCGCCATACCGCTCGCCGAAGCGATTGATAATTTCCCTCGTGTTGTTGATCGTGTAGGTGACGAACGCGATCCGACGGTCAGGTCTGGCGATCGCATCCAATACAAGGCGCGTAGTCTTCCCCGAACCGGCGCACGCGATGATTACCTTGTTCTCACTGGATGGCACGCAAGATGTACTCCGGGGCAGTCCAAACCTCGTTCGTCTCGAAGAACCGGAGAGCGCACTCGGTCTTGTTCTTGCGGTCCGTCATGTGAGCTATCAAGCGTTCGTCGGTGCCATACCGCGTGTCGAGAATCGTGTTGATCAGCTCGAGAGAATTCACCTTCAGCAACTGCGGCTCCAAGGTTGGGCACGATCCGTCTTCGTCATAGCAAAGCTCGACGGTCTCGTGCGTACCATCGATGTACGCGGTGTACCGTTCCTTTAGATTCGCTACCTTGCCGTCATTGTCCATGACGGCACACACGTTCAGCTTGAGAAGCGCAGCGATCTCGAGGAATCGCTTGAATGCCGTACCGACGGAGATCACATCGACGCCACGTTCAAGCGGGAGCACCCCACGCCGGTCCCTGTACGCCCGTTGCACAATCAGCTCATCGGACGGACCCTCGACAAGGATGCTCCGCTTCGCGAGTATCAGTCGGAGAGTGTCGTATCCTGGCAACTTCATGAAGTACTTCGTCGTCTTTGAATCTAGGTCGGAAAGCGAAATGGGCTTTCCGCCCTCTGAGATCAGCTTCAAATTGTCGATGCCGAGCTTGTTCAGCACAAATGCACTGTGCGTGGAAAGTACGACTTGATGCTTGTCGTCGCACTGCTCCGCGATCTCAGCCATCAACATGCTCATATTGGAATGCGACAGGTGGTTTTCCGGTTCCTCGATAAGGAGTACCCGCGATTTCTCAGCGCCCGCGATCGCAACGCGCATTTGAACCCGACATTGCTCGCCCTTCCCCACACAGTCGAACGGCAGATCGTCCAGGTGAGGAGTGATCGCACTTTCCCACGATGATCGAGACGACAGGTCCATCTGAACGGTCAGCTTCCTACTGGTCCCACCGTGATCCTTCTCCTCCAGTGCATCGTTGATGGCCTTAACGCCCTCCCCCTTCGCGAACTCATGCCGCAACTTCTTGTAGGCGAGGGAGAGCATGTGCCGCTGTTCGGGCTCCAGATCGTCGTTCACGAGTTGAGACACATACTTGTTCGGCCCGCGGTAAGCCCGTGCAACGCTCGTGTCGATCAGTTTGGCCTTGAGTGGGACATTCCTCGCCTTGATTGGATCGCCCTTAAACGACTGCCAGTGCACGGCGTAGTACTCGACCGGGACAACTTCGGGATTCGCCTTGTCGCACACGTATTCCTTTAACTCGTCCGTGTAATCCTTGTTTGGCTCGATGATCAACCGTAAACCCGGGCAATTCTCAAGCCCGTGATTGTGCGTACCCTTGAGTTTTCCGGGTTCCGGATCACTGGAATCATCGTTGAGGTACGCCTCGATGAGGATTTCCGGCGGGGCAGCGTTCTTGCCACTTCGAAGAGTTGCAAAGTAGTCCCGTACCCGTGCGCTATTGAAAAAATATGGATCCAGGGCGTAGTCGATGGTGCGACCATCGTACTGACGCGTCAGGACGAGATTGATCGCCTCCAAGACCGAGGTTTTTCCGGTCTCGTTATCGCCAACGATGACGTTCAGGTTTTCGTTCAATTGGAGGTCGAATTTGGTGAGACGCTTGAAACCATCGATGTAGACGCGAGTGATATGCATGGCAATCCGAAAACCTCACAGCGTCATGGTAGCGACAAGTTGAGAAGGATGTAACAACGATTCGTTATCACGCTGGAGTTCCCGGCGTTCGACTTCCGCACCACGTCCTGTCAGCATAATCCTCGCGTTCATCTTCGGGCGGGCGGCATGTCCCGCCAGCCGTTCCGCGTTGTCGCTATCACGTGACCACTAAAATATCAGACTTTGGCAGTTCTACGACAGCGGATACGGTGTCGGCGGCGCCATAATAGATGAACAAGGTGTCGCCGCGGTCGACCACGCCGGTCGGACCATAATTAGGGACAGTCATCTATTTTAGCCTCCATTTCCAGTCCTGCGACGAACTCCAACGCCGCTGGGAGGACGCGGTTGGTGATCTCCTCCATGGTGCCGCGCTGGCGGGCGCCGGCGCTGGCGTGGTGGCCGCCGCCGCCGAATTGGCCGGCTAGGTCGAGCACCGAGACGCCGCGCTCGCCGCGGAAATTCATGCGGATCTTGCCCGGTTCGCCCTCGCTGAAGAGGATGGCGACCAAGATGCCCTCGATCGAGCGCGGTACCTCGACCTGGTCGTCGATGTCGCTGGCCTGGCACCCGGTGAGTTGTATTTCCTCGTGTGTTACCGTGCTCCAGGACAGCCGGCCGTCGTCGCTGACGCGTGTGTTGCGATACACCACGCTGAGCAACTCGAACTCGCCCCGGCTGCGGCTGCGGTGCATGCGCTCGCAGACCTCCGGGATTTGGGCTCCCGCCAACGCCAGTTCGTGGCCGACCCTCAGGCTGTGCGGGTCGGTGTTCGAAAGCGAGAAGCCCTGCGTGTCGGTGTGAATGCCGGCGTACAGCAGCGTCGCGATCGTCGGCGTGATCTGACACCCCAACTCACGCAGTACGCCGTAGACCAGCTCGGACGTGCTGCTGGCTTGCGGGACGATCCAGTTCCAGCGGCCGAACTCCGTGTTCGTGGTGTGATGATCGATATTGATGATCGGGATGTTGGTGAGGATGCCCAGGTGGTCATTGTCGTTGAGCCGCTTTTCCTTGGCGGTGTCGAGCGCGACGATCAGGTCGCAGTCCTGCAAGTCCTCGCAGGCGCAGTGCCGCAGGCCGGCGTAACGCACCAGGTATTGCAACTGCCGCGAGACCGTGCCCTCCGGCAGCACCAGGTGCGGGTATATGCCCAATTCCGGCAGCGCCAGCCACAGGGCCCCCATCGACGCCAAGGCATCCGCGTCGGGCGTGACGTGCCCCATCAGCGCGATGCTGTGCGCATCGCGCAGCGCAACACAGATTTCCGCCGGCACGACGGCGGGGTCGTTCATCGTTGTCGTTTCGGTTTTCATTGCTTCGCCCGCATGGACTCGATCAGGATGTCGGCGATCTCCGGCCGGGTGAACTCGGCCGGCGGCCGCTCGCCTTTGGACAGCATCTCGCGCACCGCGGTGCCGGAGAGGAATACGCGGTCCTCCTTCGCGCTATTGGTGGTCTTGGCCGACGCCATCGCGCCCGACTTCTTGCACCAGAAGGTGTGCTCGAATTTCAGCGGGGTGATGCCGACGGCGGCGGGGTCGAGCTCGTCGAAGATCCGCTGGGCATCGTACGTGCCGTAATACTTGCCCACGCCGGCGTGGTCACGGCCGACGATGAAGTGCGTACAGCCGTAATTCTTCCGCAGCATGGCGTGCAGGATGGCCTCGCGCGGTCCGGCGTAACGCATCGCCGCCGGCAGGACCGACAGGAACGTGTGATCGGGGCTGTAGTATTTCTCGATCAGTACGCTATAGCACTTCATCCGCACGTCGGCGGGGATGTCGCCCTTCTGCGTCTGCCCGACGAGCGGGTGGATAAGCAACCCGTCGGTCAACTCCAGTGCACACTTGGTGAGGTACTCGTGCGCCCGGTGGATCGGGTTCCGCGTCTGGAACGCGACCACGGTCTCCCAACCCTTCTCCGCGAACGCGGCCCGCGTCTGTGCCGGCGTCAGCCGCACCTCGGGAAACTGTGGGTCGTACCGCGGCGCGACGACTTCCACCGGCCCGCCCAGGCACACGTCGCCCTGGGCCATCGTCACCGCCACGCCGGGATGTGCTTCGTCGGTCGTGAGAAAGACCTTCTCGGCTTCCATTTTCTTGTCGTGGGGGTATTTCTCCTTGACCGTCAGCACGGCGAGCAGCCGGTCCTGGTCGTCGGTCAACGACACCTGCTGTCCGATCTCGATCTTCTCGGCGACGGCGGCGGCGGCCGTGCACGTAATCGGCACCGGCCACGGCAAGTCGTTGTCGAGCTTGATCTCGTCGCAGACGCGGTTGAAATCCGCCGCGCCCATAAAGCCGGTCAAGGGGCTCATGGCTCCGACCGCGAGCAGTTCGAGATCGCATTGTTCACGTTCGCCCAGCTTGATCGTGGGCAGGTTAGGGGCCGCCTGCCGCAGTGTGGTTCCGCGGGCGTCATCGACCACCAGATTGACGAGTTTTCCGCCATGCGGCGGGATCAGACCATGTTTGCTCATGCGGTTCTCCGAGTTGTAACATTCGCCACGTCGAATTCATTCGAGCGCGGGATTTCAACGATTTCAATGCGTCTTACAATCCCAATTGAAGAGCCGCGGGCTTCAGCCTGCGCGGCGCCGCGCGGACTAAAGTCCGCGGCTCTGTTGGGTATAATCACCATTTTTCAATTGCTTCCGCCGGGCCGTCCCAAGCCTCCCCCCGCGCCCGCCGAGCACGGCTGGAGACGATCGTAGAATCATTTATTATATCCGATTCGTTCGGCGGCGCGAAATGCTCCCCATGTCCGGCACCCCCTTTTTTCGAGCCGCGGGTCCCGTTACTCTAGGCCCCCATGACACAACTGCTTGACCAAAAAGAACTGCAAGGGACGCTGGAGAAGCTGGCTCGGGCGATCGCCGGGGCGGCTCCTGGGGACGTGCCGGTCGCGCTCGTGGGAATCCGCACGCGCGGGGAGACGCTGGCCCGGCGGCTGATGCCGCTTTTGGAAAACGCCGGTCTCTCACCTGCTCACTACGGCGTGCTCGACGTCACGCTCTATCGCGACGACTTGACGACGATCGGGCCCAACGCCGTGGTGCGCGGGACCGAGATCGACTTCGATCTCACCGGCACCTGGCTGGTGCTTGTGGATGACGTGCTCTATACCGGACGGTCGGTCCGCGCCGCGCTTGATGCGCTGATCGATCTGGGCCGCCCTCAGGCGATTCGGCTGGCGGTGCTGGTTGACCGCGGCCGCCGCGAGCTGCCCATCCAGCCGGACTTCGTGGGCTTCCACACCGACACCGAAGCTCACCACATCGTACAGGTTAAGCTCAAGGAAGTGGATGGCGAAGACGAGGTCGAGCTTCATGACAGCCCCAGTGACTGACACCCCGGTCTGGACGCGAAAACACCTGTTGGCCCTGGCGGACTTGAGCCGCGAGGAAATCCTGCACGTGCTCGACACGGCCCAAGGTTTCCAGGAGGTTTCCACCCGTAGCGTGAAGAAAGTCCCCGCGCTGCGCGGGCGCGTCGTCGTCAACATGTTCTTCGAGGACAGCACGCGGACGCGGATGAGCTTCGAGCTCGCGGCCCAGCGGCTCTCGGCCGACGTGATCGACTTTTCCGAGCGGGTCTCGTCCACCAAGAAGGGCGAGACCCTGATCGACACCGCCCGCAACATCGAGGCCATGGGCGTCGATATCATGGTCCTGCGTCATCCCGCCGCGGGGGCCGCCTTGCACCTCTCGCAAGCGGTCGACTGCTGTGTGGTCAACGCCGGCGACGGCCAGCACGCCCACCCTACGCAGGCGCTATTGGACCTGTTCACGATCCGCGAGCGCAAAGGGCGCATCGACGGGCTCAACGTCGCGATCGTTGGCGACATCGGCCATTCGCGCGTGGCCCGCTCGGACGTGCGCGGCCTGCAAAAGCTCGGCGCGAACGTCACGCTCGTCGGCCCGCCGACGCTTGTGCCCAAGGCATTCGAGCAAATGGGTACCCGGGTCACGTCAGATTTCGAAGGCGTGTTGCCCGAGATGGACGTTATCAACATGCTCCGCATTCAGAAGGAACGCATGAGCGCCAGCGGCTTCCCCTCGGTACGGGAATACGTGCGGCTGTTCGGGATGAATCACGAGCGGCTGGGGCGTTGCAAGCCGGACGTGCTGATCATGCACCCGGGCCCGGTCAATCGCGGGATCGAGCTGGCCGCCGACGTGGCCGACGGGCCGCATTCGAGCATCCTCCGCCAGGTGACCAACGGCCTGGCGGTGCGGATGGCCGTCTTGTTCCTTTGCCAACAGGCGGCCGCGGGAACACCCGTAATGTAGCGCCCGGCCCCCGTGCCGGCCGAGCCGCTGGTGCGAGATTCCTATCTCGCACCCCTCCCGCAGAATTCCTATCCTGTACTACTGGCGCAGGAAGAGGTGCGAGAAAGGATTCTCGCACCAGCGAACGTACCGGGAGGGCGAGACTCCTGCCGAGCCGTGTCCTCTCAACTTCGTGCCCTTCGTAATGCAAACGTTCGATTTCTTCGCGCGCCGCGAAGATTCTGAGGGTTGCTGCAAAGGTCTTCGGCAGTCCGCGGAGCGGACGACGGAATAAAGCCCAGGGCGAAGCGCAGCGAGCCCTGGGTTAGAGGATTGAGGATTGAGGATTACAGAACCCATATAAGTGCCAGCCCCTAAAAGGGGCGCCGGAAACGCCCCAACTCGTGGAAGCCCGTTCCGAACACAACACGCAGGCCCGTACTTCCGTCGCCCCCTACCTTCTTGACAATTGTCACCCCCCTGCTGGATGCTGGAGGCTGGTCGATTTCAAGGAGGTGGGCCATGGCTGTGCGGAATGCTAAGCAGGAAGAACTAAGCCGTCTGGACTGTAAGACACTCGATTCTCAGTTTAAGACCACGATTCGCGATGGCCTCAACTGCTCGCCTTTTGAGGCGGCAGCGGTGCTCCAAGTCGTGCATGAAGTGTACGGGGCGGCACTGGGGACTTCCGATTCCGGAGCCTTGCCGGGGCAAGCCACCTTGGTCGCCGTCGATGCCGAAGAGCCGGCGGGCAAGCCGGTGGCCGAGTGCGAGAAGCGAACCATCCGTCTGACGGTCCATCGAGGGGCGACTGATGATCGATGTTTGCAGGAGAAGAAAGGGGCCGCGTTCAGACGCTCACGGATTCCAGACCTATGTCAGGAGGCTCTCAGCCAAGGGGCGCTGCTGACGCGCGAGGACCTGGCTTACCGCATCTTCTTTGTCAGTCCGCGGACGATCTCACGGGATCTGGAATCGTTGCGGAAGGCGAATCCGAATACGCCAATCCCGCTCCGCGGCATGGTGCATGACATCGGGCCGGTGCTGACACACCGCACACAGATTGTGCGCCTGGCGCTGGAGGGCAAGACCACCTCGCGGATCTGCCAGATCATGCGGCACTCGCCGCTGGCCGTGGCCAACTACGTTTCGACCTTCACGCGTTGTGCTCAATTGGCGAAGGAGAACATGCAGGCCGGCCAGATTGCTTTCCTGCCGCGGCGTGGCAAGGGTCTGATCCAACGTTATCTGGAACTGCTGAAGGAATGCCGTCAGGACAAAAACCTGGGATATCACTTGGAGGAACTCTTGAAGATTGGGCAGGCTGGCGCGCCAAAAAAAGGGGCGAAGGAGACGTGTCGATGAGCCGCACGCCCGACTATGTTCGCAAGCATTACGGTCCCTTGTTGCAGAAAACCCTGCAAAATGCGGTGTCGCACGTGATTGGCGAGCAATTCCCGCGGATCGGAGGTCCGCGCATACGCGAACTCTGTGCTCAGATGATCCTGGACGTGGTCAATGCCCACGTGCGTCCCAGCGAACACATGCGACATGGCCAGGCCCTGTGGCTGGGGATCGCGACGGATGATCCGCCGCGCCGACATCAGCGAACGGCGGATACGAAGCTGGTGCCGGTTGCCCTGGACTTGAGCCTGCCGGAAGACATCCACGCGCGTCTGGATCGCAAGCCGTCTCGGGAACGTTTGCGCATCAAGGCGGTGCGGCTGTGCGAACAAGCTCATCAACAGGGTGCGTTGCTGTCGAACATCGACCTGTCGGAACTCCTGGGCTTGGGCGCATGGACGATCTCCCAGGTGCTGGTACGGCACGAAAAGCAGACCGGTCGTCTCGTTCCGCGTCGCGCCACGCTGCACGATGTGGGCACGGGTCTGACGCACAAGCGCATCATCTGCTGGAAGCGCTATGCCGAAGGCAAGCCGGCCGACGTTGTGGCGCGCGAGGCGTATCACAGCCTGGAGGCGGTGGACCGGTACCTGGGTCAGTTCGATCGGGTGCGGCATTGCCGCGGCGAAGGGATGTCGGCGGAGAAGACGGCCTTCACGCTCAATTGCAGCGTCGCGTTGGTCAACGAATACCTGGCGATCGATCGGGAGTTGGAAGGAGAGAGGCCATGTTGAGCGTTTGTCCGCTTGACAATTGCGATCATGCGCTCACCATGGGGGTCATCGGCCGAGAGGATAGGGCTCTGCTGAGGAGCAACCCGAGCGCTCGGACCGACGCCGGGACAGGTGCGGGAGCCTACCCTCATGGCGGCTCCCGCTCCCCCAGCCTGTTCTGGCCCGAAAGCGACAAACCTCGGGGGTTTGGGGGCAGAGCCCCCAAGACAGATGCCGGCATGGTGTGCCAATTGTCAAGATCTGCGGGGACTCATTCTTCCCCCTTTTCCATTTTCCCCCGATCCCCAATCCACATTCCGCAATCCTCAATCCGCAATCCGCAATCCGCAATCCGCAATCCTCGATCCTCGATCCTCTTTGGTTGCGGCCGAAGGCCGCACCAAGGCCTCTGCGGTGAATATCCGGGCTAACCGAGTCCCGCGCCGAGCAGGTCCATGAGTCGGAGCAAGCCGATCGGCCGGCCGGCGTCGTCCGTCACCACGAGACTGGTGATCTGCCCGGTCTGCATAATCCGAAGGCACTCAACCGCGGGATGAGTGGGTTTGATCGTTGAGGTCGGCACGCGCGGGTCCGCCGCCGAACGGCGACTTTTCGTGTAAGCCGTGCGGGCATCGATGCCGTGCGGGTCGCCGACTCGTTCGAAGATTCGGCGGAGGTCGCCGTCGGTGAGCGTGCCGAGCATCCGGCCGTCGGACTCGACGATCAGGGCCAGCCCGAGCTGTTTGCGGGTCATCTCGACCAGAAGATCGTGAAAGGCGGCGTCGGCCGGTACGACAGGCAACGCCTCGCCGGCATGCATGAGATCCTCCGCGCGCAGCAGCAAACGCCGACCCAGGGCACCCTCCGGGTGATACTGCGCAAAGTCCTCGGCCTGAAAACCGCTCTTGTGCAGCAAGGCCATCGCGAGGGCGTCACCGGCGGCCAGCATCAGGACGCAACTGGTGGTCGGGGCGAGATTGAGCGGCCCCGCCTCCGACACCTCGGGCAGTTGGATCACATGGCGGCACAGCTCCGCCAAGCGTGAGGCCGGGTTCTGGGTGATCCCGATCACCGGCCCGCCGAGTCGCCGGAAGTGTGCCACCAGACGCAGCATCTCCTCGGTGTTGCCGCTGCGCGAGAGTGCGATCAGGCACTGCCGCTCGGTGACGATGCCCAGGTCGCCGTGGAGGGCCTCGACCGGGTGCATAAATACCGCCGGCGTGCCCGTGCTGGTCAGCGAGGCGGCGATCTTCTGGGCGATGTGGCCGCTTTTGCCGAGACCGCTGACGACGATCGGCGGACGAGCGGCACGGATCGTGTCGAGGACCCGGTCGAAGTCGCTGTTGAGGCGCGCTGCCATTTGCCGCAGAGCATCCGCCTCGTCGGCGATCACCTGGCGGGCAATGTCGAGCGGGCTGGTCACGGGCGTTCCTCGCGCTGCTGTTCGGCGGCGAGCGGCGCGACCGGCGGGGTCTCAGACTGATCGAGCGCCGACAACTTCCCGCGTAGTACCGCCATTAATTCGGTTTGCCGGGCCGCGCGCTCGGCGAGTTCCAGATCCTCCAAGATGGCCAGGGCTTTTCGCCAATCTCGCCGCGCGGCGCCGTGGTCGCCGAGGCGGTACTCCGCGTCACCCAGATGGTCGAACACCACGGCGTCCTGGCCTTCGCGCAACTGCACCGAACGCAACAGATACAGCCGGGCGTCGTCGTAATCCCCCAGCTTGTAGTAGGCCCAGCCCAGGCTATCGAGATACGCCGGATTGAGCGGCTCGACCGCCACGGCTAGCTTGATCATCTCCAGGGCGCGGTCCAGATTCTCGCCGCGGTCGGCCCACGAATAACCCAGGTCGTTGTTCAGACCGGAATCGCGCGGCTGGAGTTCGAGCACCTGTTCAGTCACGGCGATATGCTCATCTTCGCGTTCGGCTGACAGCAAAGCGATGCGCTTCAGGGAAAGCACGCCGAATTGCAGCCCGCGATCGTCCACATTGCCGCCTGCGAGCCACTCGTCGCACAGCGTCACGGCCCGTTGCTCATCCTGCCCGTCAATGAGCAGCATGATGATCTGGTATCGCACTCGCGCTGTCGCCGCGGAGTCGGTCCGAATAAACGGCTCGTTGAGCAGCTTGGTAAGATCGCCGAGCGCTTTGTCAAGATGCTCGCCGGCGGCATAACAGCGGGCCCGCAAGGTGAGCACTAATTCGATGTCCTCCGGGGTTCTTGGGATATACTCGCCGAGCCGTTCCAACGCCTCGTCCACCTCGCCGCTTGCCAACAGGAGCTTGATCAGCCACTCCTGGAGCCGCGGGTTCCCCGGCTGCTCCGCGAGCCAGGCCCGTACCTCGCGCTCGGCCGGCTCCCAACGCCGCGCTTTCGAACAGACTTCGATAAATGTCTCCCGGCGCGCGAACAGCTCCTCCATACAGGCGCCGAGTTCGCGTTCCAGGCCCTGGAGCCGCGCTTGCAACCCGCTGTCATCCGGCTTCTCGCTCAGCCGCTCGGCGAGAGCCTGGTAGCGCTCCAGCAACTCCTCGAAAAGCTCGGTTGACGGTGCCAACCGTGCCCTGGCCAGCTCGACCGCCTCCTGGCCCCGTTCAGCCAGTAGGAGCACCTGCATTTTCGCCCGCGGCCACACGTCGTGGTCGGGTTCCTCCGCGATCCACTCCTCCACCAGTTCCAGCGCGGCGTCGAACTCCATGAATTCCAGGTATGTGGAGAGCAACTGCGCGCGTTGCCGTTGACGTTGCCGCGGTTCCAAATCCAGGGTCAGGATTCGCCGCAACGTCTCACGCGCTTCGGCCTTCCGGAAATCGGTCAAATATACCTCAGAGAGCTGCCCCAGCGTGTTCAGACGCCGCGGGTATCGCCGGGCCGTTTCTTCCAGGATGGCGATTGCCGCCGGGACTTCGAGGCGGCGTAATCTAATCCGGCTCATCAGGTACATCCCCCTCTCGTCGTCCGGATCGTGGACCTGGACTCGTTTCAGAACCTCCAGGGCCCGGTCCGCCTGATCGTCGAGATACAACCCCGCGGCGAGCTTCAGCCCGGTGCGGGTATCGTCCGGAAACTCGTCGAATTGAGCGGCCAACTCCGCCAGATGCTCCGCCCCCATCGGCTTTTCCGCGTAACGCAACGTCGTGCGGATACGACGGAGGACGTCACCCGGCAAATCAGACGTCTCGGCTTCCTCCAGGCACCCGCGGGCGATGACGAGCTTGCCGCCTTCGAGGTACGAATCCACCAGGTCTTCGAGCGCGTCGCCGCGCGTCCGCTCCAGCGACCAGGCCTGCTGCAAGTACCGCTGCGCCGCCAGCAGGTTGCCCAGACGGCGATAGTGGCGGGCCAGCGCCAGCACGTAGCTGACGTCGTCGGGGCGACGTTCCAGCGCTGCCTTGTATGCCTCCTCAGCTTCTTCGTGCTCATCCAAACCGTCGTGTGCCTGAGCCAACAGCAAGTGCGCCGCGGCTGGATTCGGCGCCACTGCCAAAGCACGCTCTGCTTGAGCGCGGGCCTGGTCCCAGTGATACGAGGCGAGCTCCATCCGGCCCCAGGCAATCCGCGCCAACGCGAAGTCCGGACGGGCTTCGAGCGCGGCACTGAACAGCCGTTCGGCCAGCTCCGTCTGTCCCCCCGCGGCGGCCGTTGTTCCCAGAACCGTATAAGTCGCGAAATCGCACTCGTCACGCCCGGTGCGCTCCGTGACCAGATTCAGGAATTCATCCGTCACCTCGAAGCTGCGCATCCATTCTTCCAGCCGCTCGGCGGGGATGGTGCGCGACGCTTCGCCGGCTGCCTCGGCGTCGTGCGCGGTCCGGCGGACAAACTCGATCAGCGAGTCGAGCGCGCCGGGAAGATCTCCGGTGGCCTTCAACGCGCTCGCCAGAGCCCACGCGGTGTCAGCCGCCGCGGGTTGCCGCGCGCTCAACGCCCGCCACAGCGGGACCGATAGCTCATGGCTTCCGGACTCGTCCAGACGTCGTGCCAGACGTGTGGCAAACTTCACCTGCTCGCCGCGCGCGAGATCCTCCTGGAGCCGCGCCACCCACCCGTCAAACCGGTCGGCGGCGCGGGCCGCCTCGATCGTCAGGGTCAGCAGCGCGGAACCGCTGTAGCGGCCGGGCCCCGTACCGGCCGAGCCCTCGATGTAGCGGCCGGGCTCCGTACCGGCCGGTTCAGACACATCATCTGCCTCTGACGCCGCGAGTCGCTCCCGGCAGAATTCAAAGGCCTCCGCGGCTTGCCCGATGTCCAGAAGCGTGCGTACGTAGAGGCGCTGGAGATAAGGCTCGTCCGGACGGCTTTCGACCGCCCACTTCGCCACCCGCGCCCGTTCAGCCGAGCCATTGATGTAGCGGCCGGGCCCCGTACCGGCCGTTCCACCGGCTGGAAGCCGGTGCCACACAATGTAGCGGCCGGGCTCCGTACCGGCCGAGCCCTCGGCGAGATCCAAGCGTCGCAGTAACTCCAGCCGGCGGGCGATAGTGCCATGGGGGTGTTGCGCGAGGATAGGCGCCACCTCTTTGTCCGACCGGTACTGTGGATGCGTCTCCCACAACATCCGATCGAAGTGCTCGAACGCCTCTGCCGCCGCAAGCAGGTAGCCCGACTCCTCCAGGCATTCGCCGAGCTCATACCACGCGGTTGCGGCGCGGGGGTCTTCGGGTTCCCAATCCGCCGCCAGCGTGGCCGAGCGGAAATGTCTGATCGCCGCCTCCCAGCGCCCCTGCTCCCGATAGAGTCGCCCCAACAGGCCGTGCACTTCGTGATTTCCGGGGCGGTACAGCCCGGCGAGTTCGGCTGCCGAGCGGGCCTCGCCGAAACGCCCCAGGCGACGTTTGGCCTCCGCCAGCAAGTACAGCAAGTCGAAGCAGTCGCCCTCGGCCAGAGCCAGCGCGGCATTGAGCTCTTCGACGGCCAACTCGAATTCCCCGTCCTCCATCAGTTCGAGAGCCGTTTTGTAATGCTCGCGGACTTCCGGCGGGGCCGCGCCCTCTTGCGCGGCCAGCACCGGCCCGTCCGGCGCAGTTTGAAGCTCAGCCAATGAGACGGCGGCCTTCAGTGGATCGAGGTCAAGCGGTGCCGCCGCGAGGGCCGAGGGCGTATTATCCTGTGCCCCGGCGCCTGCTGCCACCAGAAAACAGACCAGCAGTATGCTCGCCGGCAGCCGGGTGTGCCGTGGAGCCGCGGCAAACGATATGTATCTGTAAAAACATTGAGAATGCGTCATTTTGCACTCCGCCGTCAGGCGGACTTGGCTTTGGCCACGGACTTACGGGCCCGCGTTTTGGCGGTTGTCTTGGTCTTCCGCCGGGCGGTCCCGCTCGACTTGCGGGCGGATTTCTTCGCGGCGGACTTGCTCTTGGTGGTCTTGGCTTCCTTCTTCGCTGTCGCCCGCGGCTTGGCTTTGGCCTTCGGTTTAACTTTCGGTTTCGGCTTGGTTGTTGACTTCGCGGTCTTGGCGGGCCGCGCCTGGGATGCCTTACGCCGACGCGCTGGTCGGGGCTCCTTGCTCACCTTGGGTTCCGCAACCTGCTTGGCCGGCTTGGGCTCGGGTGTCGGCGGCTTATCCTCTTCCCGGCTCGGTTCGGCCTCATCCTCCAGGGACCCGCCCATGGAAATCATCTGGAGCATGTTCCGCGCGGTGCGGTCAGGCGGCTTGCTGGTGATCCGCTCGACCTCACCCCGCTCGACCGCCGCCCCCAACTCGTTCCAGGCGTGTCTTTTCAGCAGCGCGACGAACTCCAGCGCATCTTCCTCGGCGATCTGGCGTTCGAGAAACTGCTGCGCCTCCCGCAGCGGGCAACGGGGATGGACAATCTGCTCCCGCCGGGCCAGAGCCCACATGGCTTCATCGAGCGGGATGGCGTGTTGCCGCAGACCGAGCAGACGCAGACGGGCCACCGTGTAGGCTTCCAGCCCGTCGAGCTCCTCCAGATACGCCAAGGTCTCCTTCTTCGGCAGTTCCGCCAAACGTTCGAGCGAGACCGTATGCTCGAGCGCGAAAACCGCGTTGAGGGCGCGCGAGATGTCCTCACACTTGAGCCGGGCGTCGGGAAAGTCAGCGAGGATTTCGGCCAGTTCGATGGGGGGAATCACGCGCAGCTCGTTGTAGTCAACCACCACGCCGCGCAGCCGGTCGAGACCCTCACAGGCCTTCGCTTCGGGCGTGTCGCGGGAGAGAATGCCCAACGCCATCTGCGTGATCGGGTCGCTGAGCGGCGGATGCCCCACCTTGCCCAGCTTCGACCGCAGCGAACTGAAAAACAGTTTCAGTCGCTTGGCACACTCGGTGGCACCCCTCATGACAAATCCATCCTCTTGGACGCCGGCGGGGCCTCGGGGTCATCCTGCTCATCCAGAGTGGCCGGCTCGGCCTCGGCGTCCAATTCCTCCATCACCCGGTCAATTAGTTGTATAGTCTCGATGCTGCCCTGGACCGACTCATCCAACTGGAAATCCAACACGGGGGTTTTGCGCAGGGTAAGCTCACGCCCGAGCAGCCGGCGGAGATACCCGGACGCGCTGCGCAACGCGCTGAGGCAGAGCTCACGCTTAATTTTGCGCCGGGCTTCATCTTCAACGTCCGTCGCCAGCACACTCACGAACACGCGGGCCACCGAAAAATCGGCGCTGACCTCGACGCGGGTGATCGAGGTGATCGGCGGTATCCGCGGATCGCTCAAACGCGTCTGGATTGCTTCGGCGATGATCGTGCGGATCAGACTGCTGACTCGTTCGGTCCTTCTCGGCACGTTGTACACTCTCACAGCAACTCTATGTCATACTCCAACAGTGACGCGTGCGGGTAGACTCGGAGCTCTTCCACGATCTTGGACAGCGCGCTCCGCACAAAACGCGTCTCGTTCGCGACCATCGCCAAGCCCAGCGTTGCCGCTTGCCGGTGCTCGAGATCATCCACCTCGGCCACGGAGACGTTGTGTCGCGAACTGAGGCGATCCTTCAAACTCTTCGTCACCCGGCGTTTGTCCTTCAGCGAGAGCGCTTCATACACCGCGAGCCTGACACGCAACACCCCAACCACCATATCGCCAACTCTCGCCGCCGCCCGGCCGGGCCGCCGAGACTACAATTCCTGGGCCACCTCGACCAACTCGTAGGCCTGGAACACGTCGCCGGGCTTGACGTCGTCGAAATCGTGCAGCTTGATGCCGCACTCAAACCCCGCCCGCACCTCGCGGGCGTCATCCTTAAACCGCTTGAGCGAATCAATCGCGGCGCCTTCCAGCACAATCCGTCCATCCCGGACCAGCCGCACTTTGTGGTTGCGGTTGACGATGCCGTCGGTCACGTAACAACCGGCGATGGTGCCGACGCGCGTGATATTGAAGATCTGCCGCACCTCGACCGAGCCGCGGCTCTCTTCGTGGTGTTCAGGTGCGAGCAGGCCGGCCAGGGCCTTTAGCAAATCGTCCAGAATCTCGTAAATCACCCGGTACTGCCGCACTTCCACGCCGAGCTGGTCAGCCAACTGCCGGGCGTGATCCTCCGCCACGACGTGAAAGCCGATGATCAGCGCGTTGGAGGCCTTGGCCAGATGGACGTCGGCCTCCGAGATGGCCCCCACGGCCGCTTGTAGCACGTTCAGGCGGGCTTTCTCCGCCGGGAAGGCGTCGAGCGCTTTCTTCAGCACCTCGACCGAGCCCTGGACGTCCGCCCGGATGATCACATTTAGCTCCGGCACCTCCGCCTCCGCCCCGCTCTGGACCAGGGCCTCCAGCGTCAGCACTTTCGGAGCCGCCGCCGACGCGAGCGCGGCCGCCCGCCGCTGCTGCCGCACCTCCTCGGCAATCTCCTTGGCCAACGACACATTGGCAACCTGATAGAGCGAGTCTCCAGACTGCGGCAGCTCGGTCAGGCCGGAGACCTCCACCGGCGTCCCCGGCGTGGCCTGCTTGACGGACCTGCCCTGGTCGTCGATCAGGGCTCGGATGCGCCCGGCCCCGGGACCGCAAACAATTGCCTGACCCAGCCGCAACGTGCCCTCGCGCACCAACACGTGCGCCACAACTCCCTGCCCCCCACGCAATTGCGCTTCAATCACGGTCGCGTGGGGGGGGACGGTCGGATCGGCTTGCAGCTCCATCAACTCACTTAAGGTGCTCAAGTGGGCAATCAAGTCGTCAATCCCCTCGCCCGCGATGGCACTGGTCTTGATTACATCCGTGCCGCCGCCCCACTCCGTGGGAGTCAGGTCATGCTCGGCGAGCTTAGAGTACACCCGGTTCAAGTCCACACCCGGCAAATCGATCTTGTTCAACGCCACCACGATCGCCACCCCGGCTGCCTTGGCGTGGTTGATCGCCTCCACCGTCTGCGGCATGACCCCGTCATCAGCCGCCACCACCAGCACCACGACATCGGTCAGGTGAGCCCCCCGGGCCCGCATCGCGGTGAACGCCTCGTGCCCCGGCGTGTCAACGAAGGTGACGTCCCAGTCGCCGCGCGAAATGCGATAGGCGCCGATGTGCTGGGTAATGCCCCCGGCTTCACCCTCCGCGACATTTGCATTGCGGATCGCATCGAGCAGGGAGGTCTTGCCGTGATCCACGTGCCCCAACATGGCCACCACGGGCGGGCGCGGAGACATCTTTTCGTGCTGACGCGCGGCGAATTCGTCCTCGAGCCGCTCGTACGCCGTCCGGGCCTTCTGGATCGTGATCGGGATGCCCAGGTCGAGGGCGAGCAGCTCCGTCTGCTCCGCATCGATCGATTGGTTGATCGTCCACAACCGATTCGTCTGCTCCAGCAAGTGCTTCGAGACCACCATGAACGGCGTCCCGACCGCCGCGCAGAAGTCCTTCAAGGTAATCGGCGTGGTGAGCGCGACAGGTTCCCTTCGCGTCGGCTGAATGGCGCCCGGCTGGGTCGCCAGCCGCCTCCGTTCCGCGGCTCGCCGATCACGCAAACCGTGGCCGGTGACGCGGGCTAAACGCTCTTTGCGCTCGACCAGATCCTGGTCACGCCACTCCCGCACCCGCTGATCCACCTCGCTGGCACCACCATGCCGCCGCGGGCTCCGCGAGCGTGACTTCGCGGCATCTTCTTCCGCCTGTCGACGACCCTTGCCCCGTCCTCGCCGCGGCGCCGGCGCCGTGACCTCCGTGATCGTGGGCGCGCCCGCCGTGCGTGCGCTCGGTCCCCGGGTGGTCACCGATCCGCTTCGTTGCCGCTGATAGCGCTGCGGCTCCGGAGCCTCAACACGGACCACACGCGGTCCCTTCAGTTCAGCCGGCTTGGGAACCACTTGCGGGCCGGCGGGCAAGACCGGCTCGAGCGGAGGCTCTTCCACCACAGGGGCCTCAACCGGACCCTTTTCAGGCCTCGCTTCACCCCGGTCTTCAGCGGGTGGTTCCACGGCAGGGGCTTCCGGAGCCGACGGGGCTTTGGCAACCAGCCTCTCGGCCTCCGGCTGCTCCCCTTTCTCGGCCGCGGGAACTTCCACCGCGGGTCCGCTGGGAAGTTCAGCCGTCGGCAGGGCAACGGTTTCTACCTCGGTGGGGGCTGTCAAAGGGGCCTCTGTGGGCGGCTCGGCGATCAAAGTCGCTGTAGCGACGGACGGCTCAGCAGCAGCACCCCTTTCCTCGCGTGCTTCCGTTGTCTCCTCGGACGGCATCTCTGCCGTTGGCTCCGCGGCTTGCTTGGGTGTCTTGCGCTTTGTGCGTACTTTCTCGATGTCCACGTGCTCGGCGACCTCGACCGAGGTCACATCGGCCCCCGTGGAGAACCACTCCCGAATCGACTCCGCCAGACCCACCGAGATGGCGGCCATGTGGTTCTTCAACTCGATCCCCTCCGCACGACATTTTTCGATGAGAACCTTGCTAGGAATACCAAGTTCCTTGGCCAGCGAGTGCACTCTCAGCGTGGTAGTGGGCACACTGCTCTCCACGAGCATATAGCGTCGCCGACACCGAGAACTCCCTCGGCGAGTCGGCGGGAAGGCGGACAACCAACTCCGCAAACACCGATTATCGGATCGACCTCGCGCGCCAATATTGCTACACGCCCCCCGCCCCAGATAACACCGGCGCAAACCAAGAGGCGCCCGCGTAACCGAGCACGCGAATACTTATTCACTTCAGACACCATAACATATCGCGCCTTGACGAGTTACGCTACCCATCCCCGCTGTTTCTTCGTAAGAATTCTTGCTCAGCAGGGCTTTCCAGAACCCTCCGAGACGAAATGGGAAACCATTTATTGACAGCCCCGGGCACCCCGGGTAAGCTTCTCGGACTCAAGATTCCTTTGCCGGCAACGCTTCACAGGTTACTTGAGGGAATGGGTTTGTGCGCCGGCCGAGGGTCATTCGTACCCGGAATCCGGCACCTATAACGAAACGTTGCTCTCTGCGACGGAACGCACGAGGTCACGATGAGAATCTTCATGTTGGGTTGGGAATTCCCGCCCTTTATCAGCGGCGGTCTTGGCACGGCCTGTTACGGCCTGACTCGGGGGCTGGATCGCCGCGGAGTCGAGGTGCTTTTTGTCCTGCCGCGCCCGGTAGAAGACCCCGACGAGAGTCACGTTCGGATCGTTTCGCCGGCCAGTGCCGCCATTCAGATCGATGCGGACGACGAGTTCGATCCACTGCCGGGGCTGGAGGGCATGTTTCAGCACGCGAAGTTCCGCTCCGTAGCCGCCACGTTACGCCCCTACGCCCGCCCGGAGGCTCTCGACGCCGCGGCGCAGGTCGAGGTCTCGACGCGCGGCGCGACCAGCGGCAAACCCGGCCCCCGGCGGGGTACACCCGTGATAACCTCCGACGAGCCACCGACCAGCACCACCAGCAATGGCGGCGGCCCCGGGGCACACTATGCGGGAGACTTGTTCTCCGAAGTCGAGCGTTACGCCGTCCTGGCCCGGCGTGTCGCGCGGCAGGAAGACTTCGACCTGATTCACGCTCATGACTGGATGACTTATCTGGCCGGGATCGCGGTCGCCCGGCAAAGCGGCAAGCCTTTGGTCGTCCACGTGCACTCGACCGAATTCGATCGTTCCGGCCTGCACGTGAACCAGCGGATTTACGATATCGAGCGGGCCGGCATGCACGCCGCAACCAGGATCATCTGCGTCAGCCATCTGACCCGGAACGTCGTGCTCAAGCATTACGGCGTCGACCCGCGGAAGGTTGAGGTCGTTTACAACGCCGTCGATGACGACGGCAACGAGAACGAGACGCCGCTCCCGCCGATCACGCGGGACGAGAAGATCGTGCTTTTCCTGGGTCGCATCACAATGCAGAAGGGCCCGGAGTACTTCCTGGCCGCCGCTCGGCGGGTGCTCGAAGTCATGGACAACGTCCGCTTCGTCATGGCCGGCAGCGGGGACATGACCCGGCGGATGATCGAGTTGGCGGCGGAAATGGGCATCGGGCACAAGGTCCTGTTCCCCGGGTTCCTCCGCGGCGACGACATCCGCCGCGTCTTCAACATGGCCGACCTCTATGTCATGCCGTCCGTCTCCGAACCGTTCGGCATCACGCCCCTGGAGGCCCTCTCGCATGACGTCCCGGTTCTGATCTCAAAGCAGAGCGGGGTGGCGGAGGTGCTGGCGCACGCCTTGAAGGTCGACTTCTGGGATGTGGACGAGATGGCCAACAAGATCGTCGCCGTGCTGCGGCACCCGCCGCTCTCGGCCACGCTGCGCGATCACGGCAGCTTCGAGGTCAGCCGCTTCAGTTGGACCGACTCGGCCGCGAATTGTGTCAAGGTCTACGAGACGGCTCTGGGCCGGGAAGTGAGCTAACCAAGCGCGATGGCCTCCGTCTGCTTTTACTTTCAAGTTCACCAGCCGTTTCGTCTGCGGCGCTTCAGTATTTTCGAGCGGGGCTCGGACTATTTCGACGAACATCTCAATCGCGAGTTGCTGCAAAAAGTCGCGACCAAGTGCTATTTGCCGGCTAATGCGGTGCTGTACGAGCTGATCAAACGCTACGAGGGGCGTTTTCGAGTCGCCTTCAGCCTCAGCGGCGTCATCCTCGAGCAGTTTCAGCAGTACCTGCCCGCCGTGCTGGCGTCGTTCCAGAAACTGGCCGAAACAGGTTCCGTCGAGATCCTCTCCGAGACATACCACCACTCGTTGAGCTTCCTCTACTCGCGTGACGAATTCGCTGAGCAGGTCCGGCTGCACCGGAAAGCGATCGAGGAGCTCTTCGGTCAGACGCCGACGGTTTTCCGCAATACCGAATTGATCTATAATAACGAGGTGGCCAAGGCCGCGGCCGAGTTGGGCTACCAGGTGGTCCTCTGCGAGGGGGCCGACCACATCCTGGGCTATCGCTCGCCCACGTTTCTGTATACCCCGCCCGACTTGCCGGCCGTCAAGCTGCTGTTGAAGAACTATCGGCTTTCGGACGACATCGCGTTTCGCTTCAGCGATCGGGGTTGGGCCGACTATCCGCTGACAACCCGGAAATTCGCCAACTGGGTCCACCAGGTCAACGGCAACGGGTACGTGGTCAATCTCTTCCTGGACTACGAAACCTTCGGCGAACACCAGTGGGCCGAGACGGGGATCTTCGATTTCCTGCGTCAGTTGCCCGAAGCGGTCTTTCGCCTGCCGGACAACGACTTCAAGACGCCCAGCGAGTGCGCGGAGCTCTACGCCCCCAACGGCGAATACGATGTCCCGCACATGATCTCCTGGGCGGACGTAGAGCGCGATCTGTCAGCCTGGCTCGGAAACGCCATGCAGTCCAACGCCCTGCATGAGCTGTACCGGCTGGAGCCGCTCGTCAAGCAGTTGGGGGACGAAGCCTTGCTTACCGACTGGCGCAGGCTCCAGAGTTCGGACCATTTTTACTACATGTGCACGAAGTACTTCGCGGACGGGACCGTGCACAAGTACTTCAACCCGTATGACACGCCTTACGACTCGTTCATCAACTTCATGAACGTGCTCGACAACCTCCGCGGCCGTTTGGGCGGCCCAGCGCTTGAGCGGTTTGCCGCACAAGTCCCTGCCGGTCCGGAAATGTAGCGTCCGGGCTCTGCCCCGGACGTTCCCACCGGCTGGAAGCCGGTGCCACAATGTAGCGTCCGGGCAGGGCAGGATGGCCCACGTTCTCCGAACGTGGGGTTCCGATTTTTCCCTTCGCTCAGCCTGTGTTGGTACGAAGTGAACCAGGCTGCTGGGGGAATGAAATCGTGAACCCACGTTGAGACAACGCGGGCCACCCAGCCAGACGCGTCGTCACAGGTGACTGTCTCGGTCGGGTAACACGGCTGACCAACGGCCGCGCAGGTTGTACACCCCGCACGGTAGCCCTATACTGCGCGATCACGCGGGAGTTCGAGCATGGAAAGTGCAGCGAACGAACCGTCAACCGTCCGACCACCGCCACGGGTGGTCCGAGTGCTCCCGCCTCCCGCCTATTGGGGGATCCGTGCCGCCGTTTTCCTCTTCATTCTCGCGCCGTTTTGTCTGATCATGACTGGCGTCTCGCTGATATCGCTATCGGGGTTGTGGGGATCGTTTTTCGCGCTACTTTTCGCAGCATCTTCGCTGTTCCTGCTGTTCGTGGCGCGGCGCGACGCAGTGAAGCAGCGCACTCGGACTGCACGCGTACTCGCGCAGCATCCCGATGTCGAAACCGATCCGCTCGTCCGGGCATTGCGCGCCCGGTGGGGACGGTTCAACGCCGGGCTCGAACCCAAAGCAGTGAAGGAGACAGTTCAATCACTAGACGGCGGTGCCCACGGGAGCGCCACGGTCGTCTGCATGGGTACGATTGAGATCCCCATTATCGGTGAGCGGCACTTTGAGCCGTACATAATCACCGGCACCGACTTATGGGCGCCGAAGCCGGCGGCGTTCGTCGTCCTTGGGGCGGCGGTGACGACTTGGTACCTCCAACGCATTGGTGTGATCCCCTGGCGCATCATTGAGTGGTCATCGCTCGTTGTCGTACTCGGGATCGTTGGGTGGGGAATCGTTGGCTGGGCGAGAAAGGCCCTCGTGCGTCCAACCTACATCCGGCTGGCGCCGGGGATCGTCCAGGTACTGGAGTATCGCACCGGGCAGCGGAAGCCCGCCATCCGCAACTACCCAATGGAGCCTGGAACGCTGGTCGTGGTGTCGGAGGTGTACGATGCCTACTGGCTGTTCCGAGGCGAGCAGGAGGACATCCTAATGATCCAGCATCTGCGCAGCCGCGCTGAGGTGAAAGAACACATTTGGTGGGCGCTGCTCTCCACGGCGCCGATCCCGACTCTGAGCGACCAGGAGTTGATCGAGTAACAGGCGCCTCGGGCAGGGTGGCCCACGTTCTCCGAACGTGGGGGCCCGATTTTTCCCTTCGCTCAGCCTGTGTTGGTACGAAGAACGTAGGGTGCGGCTTGCCGCACCAACCTCGATGGACGGGTCGTCGAATGAGAATGGTGCGTCAAGACGCTACACGGCTGCCTATAACAGCGAAGGATTCCGCGACTTCCGGAATCAGCGAATGTTCCACCGTGCAACAATCGGCGACGAACCCAGGTTTGTCACGGAGACCGCTCCTCGACGCGGACGAGAGCAAGCTATGGCGATTAAGCGCCTTTTTCTTGACAGCCTCAGGTGGCCGGCAGTCAAGGGGCCACCATATAGAGCAAGGGACTACATTCGATACGGTTGGGCCAGCGGCGAATGGATTAACTGGCTGGAGGGTCGGCTCTCGGATCCTGGCATCTTACAGAGATTCGGCCCGTGGCAAATGTGGGGTAAATGTGGAACCGTCACCTATTACGGCAGGTGGCATGGCCGCGCTGCTTGACCATGAAGATATATGAAGACGGGGCGACCTTGTGCGGAGTGGAGTTACACTCCACCTGAAACTGGCGAGCACAAGGAGGCCCCAATGGAACGGATGCATTATATCGGAGCGGACGTACATTGTGCAAGTACGGATTTGGCTGTGGCAGCGATTCCGCAAGTGTGTTCAG
>JAGMDK010000459.1 GCA_023128695.1 Phycisphaerae bacterium | reverse complement strand
GAGTCAAGCAGAGAATCAGTTAATTTTATTTGGGGTAGCTGCTGTTCATCTGAAGCATTCCGCGCGGTCAGATCGCCGCGCTTCGGCGGAAAGGTAGTGCAATTCGGGTAGGAAGACATTTCAACGGGAAGGAGACAACCATGAGACGAACCATATCAAGCAGCGTAGTACGGGATGGACATTCTGACATGGCGGAAGTTCGACGTTATCGGTGGGCTAGTGTGATCCGGGAAATATCACGTTTAGCTAGAGGAGAAACAAAGGTGATTCGCATGTCGAAGTACTTCAGTTCTATTGCAGCCATAGTCCTAATCAGCGTCGCAACGCAAGCTCAGAACCGGACCGAACCTGCTGATGCACATTGGATGTACTGGACTGACGAAGCTACGAGCAAGATCCAACGGGCGCACCTTGACGGTTCGGACCAGCGAGACTTGCTGACTGGAGGCGATGGGCTGAGCAGTCCCCTCGGCATCGCCATAGATCCTGTTCATCGGAAGATGTATTTCACAGATTACGGCACGAGCAAGATTCAGCGGGCTGATCTGGACGGAAACAACGTCGAGGACTTGTTGACTGATGCGCATGGGTTGTACTGGCCCGTTGGAATCACGCTGGATGTGCCGGGGGGAAAGATGTATTGGACAGACAGCGGTACTGATAAGATATACTACTCTAACCTGGACGATGACTTGCCGCATGAGTTACACACCGGAGAGGGTGGGGGTACGCTGCGCGGAATCGCCCTAGATCTGGTTCATGGCAAGATGTACTGGACCGATCACTCGCTAGGCAAGATTTGGTGGGCCAATCTCGACGGTTCCAATGCAGAACCCCTCATTCTGGGCCTGGGGGCACCCGACGGGATATCTGTGGACGTAGAAGGAGGGAAGATCTATTGGACCGATTTTGTAACGGACGACATCTCTTGTGCCGATCTGGACGGCACGAATGTCGTGTCGCTTTGCGATACTGGTGACGGTCCGCGTGGAATTGTCCTGGATACGTTCCATGGGAAACTCTACTGGACTGATTGGGGCAGCGACGAGATTGCGCGAGCCGACCTGCCCTGCTCTAGTCCTGGCCCCTTGCCCGTGACAGGACTCGACGCACCCGGCGAAATCGATATTTTCTTCCTAGATTGCAACTTCAATGGTTTGCCCGACGATATCGACATTGAAGCGGGAACAAGTCTGGACTCGAACACCAACGGGATTCCGGACGAGTGTGAACCTTACTGTGTGGGCAACGAACTGTTCAAATTGCTCGCATCCGATGGAGTGGGAAGTGATTATTTCGGCAGCTCGGTTTCCATTGACGGAGACATTGCCGTAGTCGGGGCTCACTTCAACGACACCAGCGCGCAGGACGCCGGGACGGCGTACGTGTTCCAGTACGATGGATCCAATTGGGTTGAGGTGGCCAAGCTCCTCGCCACCGACGGCGCTGTTGGCGACTGGTTCGGCGTCTCCGTATCCATCTCCGGCGACGTCATCGTGGTCGGAGCCTCCGGTGACAACAACTCTACTGGGGCAGCGTATGTATTCGTGAAGCCCGCCGGCGGTTGGGCTGACACACTCAACGAAGATGAGAAACTCATCGCGCTTGATCATGCTGACGGCGACGTGTTCGGCTGCTCAGTGACCATCTCTGGCGATGTGGCCGTAATCGGGGCATACGGCGATGACGACAACGGCCCCCTCACTGGCTCGGCGTACGTGTTCGAGCGAGATGACAACGGCACGCCCGGGGACCCCAGTGATGACATCTGGACCCAGCTTGCCAAGCTCACCGCCTCTGACGCCGCGGGAGATGATAGGTTCGGAACGTCCGTTTCCATCAGCAGCGATGTGGTCGTGATCGGGACGCCGCACACAGACGAGGTGGGCGGGAATTCCGGTTCTGCGTACGTGTTTGAGAAGCCGGAGGGTGGCTGGCAGGACATGACCGCCGAAACCGCCAAGCTCACCGCCTCCGACGCCGCGGATGGTGATAAACTCGGAGGGGCCGTTTCCATCAGCAGCGACGTGGCCGTAATTGGGGCGTGTGAAGACGACGACGGGGGATCGAGTACCGGTTCGGCATACGTGTTCGTCAAACTGGCGGGCGGCTGGGAGGACATGAACCAAACTGCCAAGCTCACGGCTTCCGATGCCTTCCTTGAAGACCGGTTCGGACAGTCGGTTTCCATCAGTGGTGACATGGTAATTATCGGAGCACCGGGACACACTGCAACGCCTGTTCCTGGCTCGGCGTACGTGTTCGAAAAACCTGCGGTCGGCTGGATTAACATGACCGAGACCGTCAAGCTCATCGCTTCCGATGGCGCGGTGGGGGATTACTTTGGATCATTTGTTTCTATCAGCAGCGACATGGCTGTGGTCGGAGCACCGTTCAACGACGCAGCAGTAGGCGCGGCGTACGTTTTCCATGGCCTGTCGGACTGCAACACAAATGGCGTTCTTGATATCTGCGATATTGCTGAAGGAACCAGTCAGGATTGCCAGCCGAACGGTGTCCCGGACGAGTGTGACATCGCGGATTGCGATCCAGGCGATCCGAGCTGTCAGGACTGCAACACTAATGGCGTACCGGACGACTGCGACATCTCCACCGGCACAAGTGAGGACACCAACACCAACGGGATTCCGGACGAGTGCGAGGACTGCAACGACAACGGCTATCCCGATTACCTGGATATTCTGTATGGAGGGTACCCTGACTGTGACAGCAACTGGATACCAGACGAGTGTGACATTCTAATCGACGACGGTGGTCTTTGCGATCCAAACGACATTTGGCCATGGAAGCCCGACGATTGCTCCGAGGACTGCCAGAGCAATGCTATCCCCGACGAATGCGAGGTTCCACCAATTTGTCCGGAGTGTCCCGACTGCAACACCAATGGCGTGCCCGACGAGTGCGAGCCAGATTGCAATACCAATAGCATCCCAGATGAATGCGACCTGCGCGATTGCGATGGCAGTCCGTGGTGCGACGACTGCAACACGAATGACATGCTTGACATCTGTGATGTCTGGACAGAGAACGGCGGTCTCTGCGATTCGGGGGATCCCTGGGATCCGGCGGGCTGCTCCCGCGACTGCAACGGGGGCGGAATACCAGACGAGTGCGAGATGGCGGATTGTCCCCCCGATACGCCCTGGTGTGATGACTGCCAGCCGAACGGCGTTCTCGACATCTGCGACATCGATCCGACTGATCCCGACAGAAATGGTGATGTGAGTTGTGACTTCGACGACCACGACGTACCGGATGAGTGTCAGGAACCGCCGATTTGTCTGGGTGATAGCAACTGCGACGGGGTCGTCAACTGGCGCGATATCGATTACTTCGTGGCGGCCATGAACAACAACATCTGGCTTTGGGAACAGATGTTCGATCCCCCGGCGCCGCCGTGCCAATTCGCGAACAATGACGTCAACGGCGATTGCGTAGTCAACTGGCGTGATATCGATCCGTTCGTGGCCCTGATGAACACGACCTGCCCGTAGCGACAGTACGCCAAGCAAACAGAGCAAACAGAACCCGAAGCGTCAGCGAGGGAGTCGCGGTACCATAACGGCCTCCGCAGTCCCTCGCTCACGCTTCGGGTTCCGCTGGGGCGAGAATCCTTTCTCGCACCTCTCTTGGCAAGCATCTCATTCCGTTTGTTCGCGGAAGCAGGAAAGGATTCCCGCGGGATCAGGTGCGAGATAGGAATCTCGCACCAGCGTATTCACTTTTTCTTGTAGCGTCCGGGCTCCGTCCCGGACGTAGCGTGTTGTAGAATCCTACGTCCGGGACGGAGCCCGGACGCTACAGTTTATTGAAAAGTGCTTTAACGCCGGCGTGAGCGTTGGATCAGGAATTCAATCAGGGCCTTGTCGAACGGTACGCCGGTGTCGAGCGGGACGTAGTCGGCCCGGGCCGTAGTAATCTGATCGTTTAGCCGCCGTCGCCAGGTTTCCAGCGCGGCCAGATAGCGCCGCCGCACCGCCGCCGCGTCCGCCAGGAGCAGCTCACCCGTTTCCGGATCCTCTAAGCGTAAGCTGCCCTCGAAGGGGAACTGCGTCTCGGCGGCGTCGAGCACGTGCATGACGATCAGATCGTGCCCGCGAAAGCGGATGTGGTGCAAGGCTTCCAGCAACGACGAGGTGTCCGTCAGCAGGTCGCTCAGGAACACGATCAGGCCGCGGTGCGGGATCTGAGCCAAGGCTTCCCGCACGCCCCGCGCGAGCCCGGTCTGGCCCTGCGGGGTCACCGCCGACAGGGCGGCCAGTACGTCGACCAAGTGCGCGCGGCGGGAACGGGCGGGCAGCATCCGCTCCAGCCGCTCACCGATGATTCCCAGCCCGAGCGCGTCCTTCTGCTTGATCACGAGGTACCCCAGGGCCGCCGCCAGGTGGATCGCGTACATCAGTTTGCTCGCCGGCTGGGGCCACGGCGTTTTCTCCGCCAAGGCCCCGCGGCGGCTGACGAGCGGCGGTCCCAGGAAGCCCACGTATCCCATGCTGGCGGAGACATCCACGAGCAGGTGGCACGCCAAGTGCGTCTCGGCCTCATATTTGCGTACGAAGAGCCGGTCGGAGCGAGCGAACACTTTCCAGTCGATGGTCCGCGGCTCATCCCCCTGCACGTACTTGCGATGCTCGCTGAATTCGACCGAAAAGCCATGAAACGGCGAGCTGTGCAGCCCTGCCAGGAACCCCTCGACGATGAACCGGGCCCGCAAGTCCAGCCGGCTGACCTGCTGGATCACCTGCGGATCGAG
Source organism: Phycisphaerae bacterium (assembly GCA_023128695.1). Lineage (GTDB taxonomy): Bacteria > Planctomycetota > Phycisphaerae > UBA1845 > Fen-1342 > JAGMDK01. Next base: position 772 of record JAGMDK010000459.1, on the reverse strand, counting down.
ATACTGAGTCAATGGATTCATCGGGGCGGCGGCGCTCTCCGTTTCTTCGTGGTTTTCGCGGCCGGTCCTTCCTCCATCAGGCCGGCGATGAAAGCCTTCAGCATCTTCGAGTCCGGCAGACGGGTATAGAAGTTTTCCCGCTCGCCAACCCGCGCCACCAGAATCAGGTTAGCTTTGTCGTCGATGCGATAGGCGATGACCAGGCTATCGCCGGCATGGACTCGATAGAGGTCGTCCCGTCCCGCCAGCTTCTTGGTCTTCCCTCTGCGGGGGTTTTCGGCCAAGCGGTCTACCCAGCGAGCCACCTTCTTACGGTCAGGCTTTTGGAGTTTGACTAACTCTTTCGCCGCGGTCGGCGTGAATTCCACCCGGTACGCCACGGACTATACTCCGAGGCTTTCCCGCAGGGTCTCCCACGGGATAGGCTTATCATCGTTCGCCTCCATCTCCGAAATAGCTTCGTCAGCTAACTTGGCCCAATAACGATCCTCCAAAGCCTCCAGAACGGCGGCGGCTTGCTCAGAGATGAGGAAGATGGAAACCCCATTGCGGTGTCTAATCCGGACCCGCGCGCCTTTGTATACAATCCGGTTAAAGGTGGCCGGAGGAATGCGGGTCTGAGAGGCTTTCAGAGTGGTCATGACTTCCTCCGGACCATATTGCACGACTCGTACAAATTGTACAACTTGTTCCAGTATCTATGCTCAACGGCCAATTGTCAACATGATTCCGCTTGCCCGGCTACCACGGGTCCATGACACTTCCGGCGGGG
>JAGMDK010000458.1 GCA_023128695.1 Phycisphaerae bacterium | reverse complement strand
GCCACACACGGCCGGCACGGGGGCCGGCCGCTACCGTTCCGGTTCACCGATTACTTCCGCCTCGAACGAGTATATCTCGGCCTTGGGCTGCTTCCAAGCATCGGATGGCAGGCCGGCCTTGCGACACGTCTGGGCCAGGAACTCCGCGCGCGTCCAGCCGCGCTCGTAGGCCATCTGTGGGAGTAGCACACCTCGTTGCCAGTCGAGCGAGATTAACAGCCCGTGCCGGCCGATGACAATCTCCTCGGGCTTGGCCACCCGCTTCATCGGCGTCAGGTAGCTGATCTCAATATGAAGCTGAGCCAACTCCTCGGCGGTGACCGGATTGTTTACGAAGCGGCGGTCCTGACAAGCCGAGACCGCGTTGCGGATAACCGCCTCATAAAGCGGCCCGGCGGCGACCATGTTGCCGCTGCAACCCCGCAATTGGCCGTGGTTCTCCAATGTCACGAAGCAGCCGCCGTCGTTGCGAATCGCGGCGGGGAGCTTGTCGGCGTCCACTTGCGGCGGTACTTCGCCCTTCAAGAAGGCCGTCACTGTCTGCCGAGCGAGCCGGAGGAGTTCGGCCCGCTGTGCCGAGTTAAGTGTTCCCGGTCGTCGTGAAAAAACAAACGACTGATACGTGACGCTGTTGGACCAATCGCCGCTGATCTTGCCGGAGGTGTCATAGGCCGCGCGAACGCCCAGGGCGCCGCCTTTCATCGATAGAATGCGCAGCATGAGCTTGATCGGCCCGTGGCCACAGATCGTGTCCTGAGTCTTGTTGAGGTGCTCCACGAAGCCGTCGTAATCGCAAGCGAGGATCGGCTTCGCAGCTTGCCGGGCCAGGGCACGGAGCTTCTCGGGCACGTCGTCCGTGAACGGCTGATAGCCGAAGTTCGGGCCGAAGTGTGTGAAATCGCTGCTGGCCACCAGCAAAGTATCTTCGTCGAGCAACGGCACGATCGCCTGGGCGGCCAGGACGTTGTCCCGGTCCGTCATCCGTCCGACGAGCAGCGGGACCAGCGTGAACTCCTTGAGGATCCGCTGCAAGAACGGCAGTTGCAACTCCAGCGAGTGCTCCCCCCTATCAACCGCGGGATGCGAGCCGAACGGCGGGGAAGCCAAGAGCCGATCGCAAACCTGGCGGTCGAGCGGCACCTCACCGAGCGGCGTGGCGTAGGCCGTCAGGTCCCGCGGGACGTCCACGCCCTGGTACCCCCCGGCGTAACGATGGCTGAGTGCCAGCACGATCACCCGCTTATACGTGCGGCCCCGCAAGCAAGCATAGCCGGACGCCGCCACCGGCGCGCTGTACCGATACCCGGCGTGCGGGCTGATTACCGCGACGGGCTTGTGGGACATCTCCGGCGGCGAGGTCCGCGCGAGCAGATCATCGACCTCTTTCTTCAGCGCTGCCGGTTCACCCGGGTACCAACGCCCCGCGCAATATGCTGGGCGGACCTTCTCGCCCTCGTCGGCGGTTGCCGCATGGCCGGCTAAAGCTGTCAAGATGGCACTCGCCGCGGTTAATGATCGCATTCGCCCTGGTATGCACATCGTTCACAGCTCCGCCGGTCTCCGGCTCAACCACCCATTAGCACTCCGGACTCAACGACCCTGGGTGACACCTTCAAACGCGCCCGAGAGGACTCGAACCTCCGACCTGCGGTTTAGGAAACCGCCGCTCTGTCCTGCTGAGCTACGGGCGCTCGGCTTTTCATTCTATAATGACGAGCACCTCGGAAGAAGGCGCAATTGTCAGTACTGACCGGAGGTGAGACCGGTGCATCTTGCTGAGCGAGTAGTCCTGGTGAGCGGGGCGGCCCGGCGGGTGGGGCGCGCTATTGCCCTCCGGCTGGCCGAGGCCGGCTGCCGGGTAGCGGTCCATTGCCGGACCTCAACTGACGACGCCGCCGAGACCGTCGAGCGCTGCCGGGCCGCGGGCGGGTCGGCGGAGGTCTTTCGAGCGGACCTGGAAGACCCGACGGCGGCGGCCGGATTGGTGCGGGCCGTGCAAACCCGCTTCGGCCGGCTCGACGTGCTGGTGAACAACGCCTCGGTCTTCAAGCCGATGACCGTCGAGCAATTCACGGTCGCGGACTGGGAGCGCACCCTCCGGATCAACCTGACCGCGCCCATGGTGTTGGCACACGCCGCCCGCGAAGCGTTACGGCAGGCCCGCGGACGGATTATCAATCTGTGCGACGTGGCGGCGCAACGCCCGTGGCCGGACCACCTCGCATATATGGTCTCGAAGGGCGGCCTTGAGACGCTCACCCGCGTCCTGGCCCGCGCCCTGGCGCCGGAGGTGAACGTGGTCGGTATCGCCCCCGGCGTCGCCGCCTGGCCGGACCACTACGATCCGGCCACGCGTGAGCGCTTGACGGCGAAAATCCCACTGGGCCGGGCCGGGACCCCCGAGGACATCGCGGCGGCCGTCCACTTCGTGCTGAGCGAGGGAGACTACCTCACCGGCCTGATCCTGCCGGTCGACGGCGGGCGGCACCTGGTCTGACGACCGCACGCCTGGTGGACAATTTCGGTGATATGTGAGGAAGTATGCCTCAGAGGCAACGCTACCACCGTCTCTCCGTCAGTGTTGTTAGTGCTTAGTTGTGAGTTTCACTGTGGCCTGCTACGAAAGGTCGCAGCCATATCCCCCAATGACGCATGGGTAACCTGTCATTCCGAGCTTTTCGCCAGCGGTGTGCCACTGCTCTTGAGCAGTGCCCAAGCTCCCGCTGGTCAAAAGAAGACACTGCTCAAGAGCAGTGGCACACCGCCGTGCAAGTAGGTGTCGGTTGATAAAATGTAGCGTCCGGGCTCTGTCCCGGACGTAGAATACGGAGAAAGCCCCATCCGTAACGACGTCCGGGACAGAGCCCGGACGCTACATGACTTCCGCGGCGGACGCGGTCGGAATGACATAGAGACGGCAACCCCTCTCGTGCTGCTCACCCAATTATACCCTGAGCAAACTTTTCCTTTAGTCCTGCCCCGCCTGCGTTATAATCTAAATGACCGTGCGCAATTGTGCGACAACGAAGAGCCGCGGGCCTGAAGCCCGCGCGGTCTTACGAAATCTGAGCTGTCGCAAAATTGCGCACAGTGATTTGGGTGCGCTGGTGTGGGTCGCGTTGTCTGTGGAGACTCGGCCGGCGTTATACAATTCGCCGGCCCACATGAAGGAAAGTCTATGTTATGCTCATTTGATACAGACGCTGGGCGTCACCGGCGACGGCCGCTCGGAATCGCAGCGGCAGTGCTCGTGCTCTTCTGGGCGGGGGCTCCGGCCCGCGCGCAGTACCCCGTCGAGCAGCGCGTGAATACAGGCCTCCAGCAGCCCGGCCGACTGCTCGACTCAAATCCCGGCCGCTACGGCACAGGCCTCAACTATACGCGCCCCGTTTCACCACTCGTCGGCGGCAACCCGTACGCGAGCGGGATCGTCGGCCGCGGGCTCTCGTTGCGGAGTTACTCGCCGATCAGCGATCCGACCACCTTCCGCGCCCCGCTGGGGAGCGCGGACCTGTATACATTTCGCCGCGATTCGGTCAGCCTGTTCGACGTGTCGCGTCCGCTGGGCACCGGGCCCTTCGCGCAGCCGTACTACGACCCGGCCACCACGGTCGTCACTTCCGGATTCCTCCGGGGCCTAACCGTCCCGTCCCGGTCCGCGCGGTCGTCGAGCTCCTCGGGCCTCCGTCTGGATCTGCGAATTCCTCTGGCGGACACGCAGCGCGGGCTGTACACCCAGATCGTCTCCCCGGCACCGGCCCCGACTCCGCCGACCGCCAGCAGTATCTTTGGCGTGCCGACGTTAGAAACACCGTCCCCGCCGCGGCTGGCGTTGCCACTGGTTACCGACCAACAACCGCCCTGGAGCGGAGAGATAAAGACCCAGACGGAGCTGCCCGAAATCGAACGTGACAACCTCGGCCGGCGTATCCCCTGGTCGGCCGAATTGTCCCCAGTGCCAACGGAGCCCCTGGCAACGCCGCTGGACGTATTGCTCCAAGGTGATTCTTCTTCGCGGCTCGGGTTGATCGAGCCGGTCACGGAATCGCCGCCTTGGGCGGGAGGCTGGCAAGGAGATGAGTTTCGCCCGGGGCTGATCCTGCCGGAGGTTGGCGAAGAGGTGACGGAGGTCGCGGGCGAGCCGAGCGACTTGCTCGAGACCCGCATCGTTGATCCCAGCGTCCTGCCCGGCTTCGATATCTTCACGGACATGCGGCTGGCGCTGGAATTGGCGCGGGACCCGAGTGCCGAGTGGTTCCAGGAAATGCAGGTGGCGGCGCGGTCCGAGCCAGATTTGGTCCGCGAGGCTCAGGAACAAGCCCTGCAAGACGCCGAACAGTTCGTGCAGCGGATGATGGACGCGCCGCTGCGGACCTTCACCGGCGGCGGCTCGTCGGAGTTTAACAATCAGATGCTCAAAGCCGAGTCGCTGATGGACATCGGTCACTTTCAGGAGGCGGCCGACCGCTACGACCGAGCTCATCGGCTCGACCCGTACAACCCGCTGCCCCTCCTCGGCAAGGGGCATGCTTACCTGGCCATGGGTGCTTATAACTCGGCCGCCGATGCTTTGATCCGGGGACTCGAGCGGTTTCCCGAGGCGGCGCGGTTTTCGATCGACCTCAAGGTCTTGATGGGCGGCGGGGAAAACATCGACATTCGCAGAGCCGACCTCATGCGCCGCCTGCGACAACGCGAGACCCCGGAAATGCTGTTCCTGCTCGGCTACCTCGAATACCACACCGGCGATCGCGAACGGGGCCTGGCCAACCTGGAGAAAGCGGCTCACGCTCCTCGGGCCAACATGATCATCGCTCGCTATCCGGCCCTGCTGCGCGGGCAAGGGATCCCTCCGCTGCCGAAGTTCTCGGACGAGCGCCAGACCGAGCCGGATACCCCGCTGCCTCCCCGGGCACCGCGTGTTCCGACGGATGAGCCTGATACGGCACCCGAAGAGACGCTGATCCTACCGCCGCCGGTGAAATAACCGTCGGAGGGGGGGGAGGGCGAAGCTCCCGCTGA
>JAGMDK010000457.1 GCA_023128695.1 Phycisphaerae bacterium | reverse complement strand
AATCACGACGAATATGCGCCATTACCCGAGCGAGTCATTCGCGACGGCCGAAGGCCGCGCCTTCTAATAACTAACAACCAATAACTAATAACATCAAAGCACTCAAAAAGCGATAATTTGAAGTGATACCCCCAGTTCCACAGCCACGAATTTTAGTCACACCCAGTGAAGTTTGGTACGCACTACTTCGCCGACGAACCGGCCACCGGCACATCTTCACCCGCTCGCAACCGCCGCAAGATGCGCCGCCGCAACTGCGTCAACGGCCGTACAATCCAGCGGTGCAGACGAATCCAGATGCTCAAGCGCGAAACCACCCGTTCTTCCTCGGCGGTGAGCAGGTCCCGTCGCAGACGCCGCTTATGCTTCAAACAGTGGTAGATGTCGACGCGTTGAAAGCGGCCGAGGAGCCCGCGGACCACCCGCGGGCGTCGCCAGCCGGTCGGAGGGAGCAACAGCGAAATCTGGAAGTCGATCAGGTAGGGTCTGCCGCTCTCGCCGACGAGCACATTCTGACGCTTGTTCAGGTCCACATAGGCGATGTGCCGTTCGTGCAGCGCCTTCAGGAGCGCAAGCAGCTCGTCGAAAAACGTGTCCGAGACCATTTCACGCCGGCCGAGATCATGCCCGGGCACGAATTCATGTAGGAAGCCCGTTTCGCCCACCGGCCCGAGCAGGCGCGGAACGCCCGGCAGGTCGTGCACCCGCTCGTAGAGCCGGATCTCTCGTCGCGCGAGGAAGCGTCCCACCCACGCCATCGGCAGCGCGAAAAACTCGTTCGTGCGGCCGATTTTGAGCACCGCCAATCCCTCCGGACCGCGATACAACCCGGTGGCGGCAAAAAAATCGTGCTTGAAGGTCTTCACCAAGTGGTAGTCGCGGCCGGCACAGTTCACGGTCTGTGGCAATTCCGCGCCTGGGAGCGCAAAAAGCCAAGGATGCTGCAACCGCGACCGTTTCTTAGTGGGGGCCGTGTCATTCACAGCGGGCATTATAGCTTGGCCGGCGCGGGCGTGCATTTTTCCGCAATCGTGAAAGCGGGCCCCCGCTTGAGACTCATGGTCGGCAAAAGTTCGGGTAATCCGGCAAGGTCCCTATAAAAGGCGTGCGGCACCCTGTGGGTATTGGCGCGGTCTGAGGGTGCCGCAGCGAGTGGAAGCAAGTTGTTAATAGAAAAGCACTTACGCTTTTCGTAGCTCTAAGTGGTCATTTTAACCACTCCCCACCACTTTTAGTATAACAATGGCGGCGGGAGATTCAACAACGAAGCCGAGCGAATCTGATGAAGATTTCATCTTTTTTACTCGGGCGCCGTTTCGTGGTCCGATAGCTCGTCGCGCAAGCCTTGCGCGAGGCTCCGGTGGGGCGAATCGGGGTATCCGGCCAGAAAATCGTCAAGCAGCGCGCGTGCCTTGGCCCGCAACTGGGGCGGAAAATCGCCGGCGATGTGCATCGCGGCCCGCGGGTTGGCCGGGTCGGCCTGCAAGACCTCGCAGATCAGGGCCAAGCCGCGCTCGCCCTCTCCGGAACGAATCTGACAGTGGGCATAGCCGAATTTCGCCCGCTGCTTTGCCAGCCGCCAGGTCCGCGGGTCTGTCAGCCGGGCCGGCTTACGTAGCTCCAGCGCGGCCGCGAGCCTCGGACACGCCTCGGCGTCGCTGTCCAGGTTGAACATCAGCATGTAGCCGAAGTCCGCGAAGTGGATGAGGCGGGTCAGCGGGTCAGCGGGGAGGTACCGCTCGCATTGCTCGTAGGCGTGAGCGGCTTGCGCGTAGTTTTCCAGCCGACGATACGCCTGGGCCAAGCGTATCCAGGTGATGAAGTTCTCCGGCTGCAGCTCGAACGCCACGCGGGCCTGCGCGAGAGCCTCCTCCGGGCTGCCCGCGGAGAGGAAGCGGTGCGAGAGGCGACGATGAAACGGGGTGCGGTCTTCGGGGCCGGGGAAGTAGTGCACGAGGTTGTCCGCGGTCGCCGCCCGCGTGAGCGTTTCCTTGAACAGCTCGTTGAAGTGCGGCAATTGTGTCATGCCCGGGGCGAGTACCGGCTGATCGTCCCGCGGCAAGGGATGATTGCGGGCGAAGTCGTACGCGGCCGCCAGCGCTTCCAGCGCGCGGGGGTCGCCCTGATTTAGTTCGACCAGGCGTCTTGCGCGGCGGATGTTGCTACGGGCGATCTTGCACTGCGGCAGGTCCCAGGCCAGCATCGCCAGGGCCAACACGCCGGCCACCGACAGGATGATTCGCGCTGAGGCGGCGGGTTTGAATCGGGCCAGGACGCGACACGCAAGCACGCCGACGATGAGCATGATGCCCATCAGCGGCTGGTAGAAATACCGATCCACCGCCGCGACTTCGCGCGCCCCCACCAGGCCGATGACCGGCAGCAGCAGGCCCCAGCACCAAGCCCAGCCGATCGTGATCGCACGGGTTTCCGGTCGCCGCCAGGATCGGACGGCGTGCCACGCTCCGGCCGCGGCCAATCCCACGCCTATCCAGACCAACGGGCAGCTCCACCCGGTACGCGGATCGGGCAGGTACCAGAAGGCAAGCCAAAGCGGCGTGACCAGATTGCGAAAGTAGATCCAGACGGCGAGGGCGCCGCGGGCCGCCGGATCGCCGAACAGACCCTGGGATACATCTTCGAGTATCCCGGACTCGCGGCTGGTCTGCATGGTGAACACTGCAAAACCGAGGCAGATTAGCGCGATGACGTAGAGCCGGTAGGAAGTCAGCGCGCGGCGCCAGCCGCGGCGCGCGGCCTCAAGAATCAACGCCAACAGCACCCATCCGACCACCGGCTTGCAGAGCATCGCCAGCAGGAGGGCCGCCACGGCACCGCCAAAGTAAAGCTCCTTTCTAAGCGCGCCTAATAAAACCCCTTCTGAAGGGCCGCGGGCTTCAGCCGGCGCGGTTTCTGAAGAGCCGCGGGCTTCAGCCGGCGCGGTGCCGCGCGGACCGAAGTCCGTAGCTCTTTGAGTTGTGTCAGTGTCTCTGAGTACCAATCCGCGCCAATACAGCCCAAGCGCAAGGAGCGCGAAGGTCGCCGAGAGCAAATGCGTGCGCCCCATGTCGGCGGCGTACGTGGTAACCAGCATCGGGTGCAAAGCCCACAGCAGCGCCAGGGCCCACGCGACTACGGAGACGCGCACGGATCGGGCCCATTGCTCCTGCCTCAGCACCGTCGCCAGCACCCACCACAACAGCAGCGCATTCAGCGCGTGCAGCAGCAGATCCGTGCGGCGGAAACTGTGCGCTCGACCGCTGGTCAGCTCCCATTCGAGGGCGTAGGTGAGCAGGGGAATGGGTTGATAAAGGTCCTCGTGGACACTCATCAGAATCCCGAGCAATCGAGTACCCAGTTCGGCCTCGGCGTGATCGGGATCGGCCGCGGGGTTCACCGCGGGGTTATCTACGATGAAGATAAATTCGTCGCCCTGAATCCAGGGCGCGTCAAGGCTGGGCGATCCGGCGATATACAGCGCCAACACCAGCGTGATGCCCAGGCCAAGAACGAGCCGACGCGAAGCCGGCAAGCTAGTACCGCGTTTCATAAGTTGCTCGACTATTCCACCTTGAAGAAGAGCCGCGGACCTGAAGCCCGCGCGGTGCCCCGCAAGAGAGGGCCATAATAGGGCGCGGACGACCGCGCGGGCTGAAGCCCGCGGCTCTTCGGAGTTCTCGCATCTGTCCATCGTCGTGGCAGAATCCGAACTCATAGCGCGGTTTATCGCAGTTCCGGCGGATGACCGCAAGTTGCACGCCACCCTCGCTAGATACGTGCCTGGCCGGTCAATTCGGCCGGTACGGAGCCCGGCCGCTACATTCCAAGCCTGGCCACCGGTTCCGTCATCCACCCATCCGCGCCTTTTATTGGCCTTGCTCGGAACGGCTAGGAACCCTATCATTAGTTACGTGAGTTACGTGGTGTTGTATGAACCGCTAGTGTACCATCAACGCCGATTTGACAGGTTGCGTATCGATTGAAATGTGTGCCACTGCTCTTGAGCAGTGCTAAGCTTCGCCGCGTGCACCGAGATCGTTAAGAAACAC
>JAGMDK010000456.1 GCA_023128695.1 Phycisphaerae bacterium | reverse complement strand
GGCTCAACGGGAGGGCGAGGCTCCTGCCGAGCCGGGGGCGCCGCGGCTCAGCGGGAGCTTCGCCCTCCCATATCTACGGCTCAGCGGGAGGGCGAGGCTCCTGCCGAGCCAGGGGCGCCGCGGCTCAGCAGGAGCTTCGCCCTCCCTTCTGTCACGCTCCCCATCGATTCAGGAGCGACAGTGCAATAGCGATTTGTAGGTGAAGAGAAGGTAGAAGCAATGTTGTCGTAACCGCTCCCGCACTGGCCGACGACCGGCCTGCTACGCTGCCGAGAGCCGTCCTGACGCCCTGGGGCGGCATATGATGCGTACTTAAGACTTGCAAAGGACAGCGCACGATGCTAGAAACCGCGTGTACGGTAGCTCTTCAGGCTGCCGCGGGTACGACTATGAAGTCACGCGGCCGACGGAAACCGGCAGGCGTCGGCAACGCCCCGTTCGGGATTTCCGCTCTCGCCGGAGCATGGAGAAGATCATGGAGGAATATCTCAAGCTCAAGCAGCTCGTCGAAGAAATCTCGGAAGACATCTACAAAGCCCAGGGTGGCAACAAAGCGGCCGGCACGCGTGTGCGCAAGGCCATGCAGGACATCAAAAACGCGGCGCAGGAGGTTCGCAAGAGGATCCTCGTACTGCGGGTCGATGAAGGGCCTTCAGGTTCGGGCTAGGTCCAGGATCGGCGTCCCATTCGCGTGCCTTGGTAATCGTGAATCAATGCCCCCGCCTCTTATTCTAGGCCCGACACAGTTGGATTTTACCAACCTGATCGCTGATGAGGCGGAGATTGAGCGCGTCAATCCCCACCGGCACGAATTTCGACTCCTGGATGGGGTTGTTCTGCTTGATCTGGAGCATTCCATCTATGCCGGCTATCACGACGTGCGCGAGGACGCCTTCTGGGTCCGCGGGCACATCCCCGGCCGCCCCCTGTTCCCCGGGGTTCTGATGATCGAGGCCGCCGCCCAACTCGCCAGCTATATGCATTACCGGCTCTTCGAAGGCCGCGTCTTTCTCGGGTTTGTCGGCGTGGACAAGGTCAAGTTCCGCGGCACCATCGCCCCCCCCTGCCGATTCGTCATCGTCGGACACGGCAAGACGCTGAAACCCCGCCGGATGGTCTGCGAATCCCAGGGCTTCGTCGGTTCCACGATGGTTTTCGAAGGCGAAGTCACCGGCATGCCTATCTAACCGGGATGTCCACTTCTAATACTCTCGCCGAACTCGTCACCACGGCGTTGCCGAAAGCTCACACCTGGAGTGGGCGTCCCGGTCCGGATCAGTTGGCGAGCCTCCCGGGAGGTCCGGCGGTACTGTTATTCCTGGATGAACACGACACCCCGGTTCAACTCCTCACAACCCAACAATTGAAGCGCTTCGCCATGTCACGCCTGAGCAAGCCCGTCGAGACGCGACGCGGGCGGGCGGACCTGGCGGAAGTCGTGCGGGGAGTTCGCTGGCGGCCGGCCCATTGCCCGTTCGAGGCCCGTTGGTGGTATTACCGGCTCGCCCGTGTCCTGCACCCGCGAGAATATCGGAAGCTGGTATCGTTCGGACGGGCGTGGTTCCTACACGTCGATTGGGAGCAACATATCCCTGAGCTTCGCGTTAGCGAGCGTGTCTGGTACGCGTCCGGATTATTCATCGGGCCTTGGCCGACGCACAAAGCGTGTCAGGAGGCCTTGGATGGTCTCCAGGACCTGTTCGACCTGTGCCGACATCCCGAGCAGGTCCGCAAGAGCCCGCACGGGCTGCGCTGTGCGTATGCGGAAATGGGCCGCTGCGACGCCCCGTGCGACGGGACCGCTCCGCTGGAGGCGTATCGAGCACGCTGCCGTGCCGCCTGGCTCTTCGCGGCCGGGGCTGTTGACGCGTGGATAGCCGGCGCCGCCGAGCGGATGAAGCGTGCCGCTAAAGAGCAGAAATATGAGTTGGCAGGACAAGTCAAACAACAACTCGGTTTTGCCCACACCTGGCAGACGCAATGGGCTCCGCGCGTTCGACCGGCGGAGCAGTTGAATTATTTGTTTGTTCTGCCGGTAACGCGGCGGCGGGCATGGAAACTGCACCTGTTTCGCCGCGGCTACCTGGCAGACGGACCAGTCGTGCCGGATCGACGGGTAGGGAGCGCGACCGCGGCCTGGTTGAAAACGGAGTTGTCACAGTCGCCAGAGGAAGTGCCGGACGCGATTCGGATGGAGCAAACCTGGCTTGTTTGCCACCTTCTGTTGCATCGCGAGAGCGATTCGGCCTTGGTCGTTCCGCTGCCCGCGCTCACCATTCCGGCGGACCTGGAAGAAGCGCTCCAGGCAGAGGCGGCAACGCGGCGTGGGCAGCGTTACCAGTCTGCCGCAAAAGTAATGTAGCGTCCGGGCTCCGTCCCGGACGTCGTTGCGGGAGAGGTTTTCTCCGTATTCTACGTCCGGGACAGAGCCCGGACGCTACATTTTCGGTTGAAGATGAAACCAGGCCTGCAAACTCCGGCGAAATAAAATAAGTGCCTCAATTCCGCGTAAATATATTTGACTCTCCCGCAAACGTGGGGAATATTCTGTTAGTAGAGACATGACCGCTAAAATCCATATCAGGGCGGTCATGAATATGGAACGTTTCAGTATTTGAAAGTGAGCCGAAAGGAGCGAGAGAAAGAGGCGGCCAGGTGAGGGCTGCGCGCAATACGCAGCCAAGCCTGAGCATATTAACTTGGAGCCGGATCGGCCATTCGAGACCGGGTCGACGGGAAACGCTACGTAGCGGGGCGAAGGTGCCCGCAGGGGAAAAACCGGGCGTTTATGCTCGTCATGGCAATCTCGGGCCGATCCGGCGGCCTCTTCCCCCCACCGGGCGTGGGTTGCCATGCTCGGTCCGCGGGTCGGCCAGGCGAGCGTTCTGCGTTGGGTCACGCTTTTACGACGCGCTTGGCCGGCCTTTTCTTGCGCCCGGTCGCGTTCCTCGTATCAACCACTAACGCCGCGTGCCGGCAGACCAGATCGTAGTCCACGCTCGTGTGGTCAGTGGCGATCAACACGCAATCGTACTTCTTGAGATTCTTCGCCGTCAGCGGAACGCTCTTCATGTTCGTCAGGTTGTGCGCGCGCATCGGCTTGGCGACCGGAATATGCGGATCGTGGTAGTCCACCTTGCACCCCTGTGCCTGCAACAGCTCGATCAAGGTCACCGACGGCGACTCGCGCACGTCGTCGACATCCTTCTTGTACGCCAGCCCCAACACGAGGATCTTTGCGCCGTTCATAGCCTGGCCGCGCTCGTTGAGCGCCAGGGCGAGACGGCCGATGACGTACTCCGGCATGAAGGTGTTGATTTCCCACGCCAACTCGATGAAGCGGGTTGGTTTGCCGTACTGGCGGGCCTTCCAGGCCAGGTAGAGCGGGTCGATCGGGATGCAGTGCCCGCCGAGCCCAGGCCCGGGGTAGAAGGGCTGATAGCCGAACGGCTTGGTCTTGGCGGCCTCGATCACCTCCCAGACGTCGATGCCCATGCGGTCGAAGATGATCTTGAGCTCGTTGACCAGGGCGATGTTGACCGCGCGGTAAACGTTCTCCACAATCTTGCACGCTTCGGCGGCTTCGCAACTGCTGACGGGCACGACTGACGTCAAAGCCTCTTCGTACAACGCGCAGGCCACCCGGGTGCTGTCGCGCGTCATCCCGCCGACCACCTTGGGGATATCCTTGGTGGTGATGTCCTTGCGGCCGGGGTCCTCGCGCTCCGGGGAGAATGCGAGGAAGTAGTCCTGGTCAAGCTTTTTGCCCGACTGTTCGAGGATCGGCCTGACCACCTCGCGGGTCGTGCCCGGGTAGGTGGTCGATTCCAGCACGATCAACTGTCCCTTCCGCAGCCGCTTGGCGATGTCTTCCGCGGTGCCGCGGATGTAGGTCATGTCCGGCTCGCGCATCTTGTCGAGCGGGGTGGGGACGCAGATGAGAATGGCGTCCGGCCGGCGCAGCTCCTTCATGTCCGCGGTGGCCCGGAACACGCCGCGCTTGATGTAGTCTTTGAACATTTTCCCGGGCAGGTGCTCGATGTAGGTCTGGCCCGCGTTGAGCATCTTGACCTTCCGCTCATCCACGTCGAACCCGTGGACCGTGAAGCCCGAGTCGCAGAACTCCCGCACCAGCGGCAGCCCCACGTAGCCCAAGCCCATCACGCCGACGACGGCTTTGCGGTCGGCGATCTTCTTCAACAAGGTTTCCGATAGCTTCACTATGTTCTCCCGTCGGGTAGAAACAAAAGCGGCGTAACCTTGTACCCGGGTTCGACGGCGTCGGCAACCAGTGTTATGTCAGTGGTACTTTGATGAGTTGCGTATCGATCGGAATGTGTGTCACTGCTCTTGAGCAGTGCTCGGGGAAAAGAAATAGGCCGACCCCGGCTGGCGGCCGGCGTACTTTGGAAGAAGGTGAGCGTCGGAAGCGAGAAGCCCAATTCCGTAAAACGCCGTCGACAGCCATGCGTCGGCCTACCGGCCAGCCCTATCCCTTCAACTCGCTTCCGGGGGTAGTTTCACCCGGCGGACTCGAACGTTGAATATTCACCAAACAGGACCTTAACCGTTGGCGTAACTAACATGAGTAAGAGCGTCGTTAGTCCTCCTCTGCTTTCTGTCACGCCTCCAACAGCGCTATCGCGGACCAGCCCGATGGGAACCTGACGCCGCAATAACGCCTGATAACTAGCAACTATGTTCATGATCATTGAAGCAGCCAAACTTGACCGCTCTTATTAGCCGCTGAATTGCTCCATGATAGCGACTGCTGTGGAATCTCCTCTCCAGTCGTCTGGAATGACGACCACGATTCCAACCCCGTCCACACAGGACAACCACTCGTTGCACCTCTTCGTGTCAGACGGTCTCAACTAAGCAGAGAAAAGCAGCACTGCTGCCGCCTTATTCTCCAAGAGTTGATAATGTTATCATATTTGGACTGACGTGCCCTTGTCAACACGAAAACCGTCCGAGGGCTGTCGCTCTGAAGGGACTGGATTTCAATGGGCTGGTTCAGGCTATTCAGCAGGTGACGGTGCGGGCCGGCGGAGAACTGCTGGGGCTGGCGATGCGGGCGGTGGAGCGGGCCGCCGGTTGCAGTACGTGTGTCACGCGCGTGGGCTTGCCGTACCGCGCGCGGTGCACTGTGGTGAAGGTCTCATAAACGATACTGCCGCCGGGCTCGAGCCAAGCGCCAAAACACTGGAAAAGGGGGCGGTGGAGGTAACGCAGGCCGACGATCAGATCAAATTGGCGTTCAAAGCTCGGCGGGGCACGCTCCAGATCCACCTCCAGCCAGCGGAGCGGCGCGAGCGGCGGGGCGTAATTGCTCCAAGACCTCGACCAGGAACGCATTCGGCTGCCACAAACGCCCGAATTGCGGAGCCCCGGCGTCGATGGCCGGCCCGAAGTCGTGTTGCACGAAAGCTTGCCGTTCGTTCTTCAGCAGCCAGGAAACGACCTCCTCGGCCAGGGCGGCCGGGCCCACGACCGGAATAATCTCGCCTCGCGGCGGGAGCTCATGCCTCCGGCGCGGCAGCTCGGCGAAGGGGATGTTGACGGCGTCAGCGATCGGATCGGCGTCGGCTTGCTCCGCCGGTCGCGGATCGAGCAGGGCGCGCTGGACCAATACAGGATGCGGCATAGCGTTAATGTTGCAACCTCACCCGGAAGGTGAGTCCGTGCGTGTTTAGCGGCTACTGCCGCATTCCACAAGTATACTGAAGTCCGCGGCTGGTCGGGCACCGCCATGCTGGCCGCCTGGCCGATCACGCTCGACCCGATCTTCAGCGGCCTGGCCTGGGCGCTGATCTTCGGCCTGTTCGTCTCGACCGACTTCACGCTGGTCGTGATCCCGGCGGTCTACTACATGGTCTACGGGCGGCGTGCGACGTGACGGATAGCCCTGTGGCATGGCCACGCTCGCGTGGCCATGATATGCTGTGCCAGGTGGCACTGCTCTGTGAGCAGTGTTTGATACGCGGTCGCCGTGGCATCGCCGACCACTGCTGACACAGCAGTGGCACCCACCAAACCCTGAACCCCGAACCCTGAACCCTGAACCCTGAACCCTGGAGTCTGCGCGGCGCCGCGCGGGCTGAAGCCCGCGGCTCTTCAGTATGATTTGATTAGGCGCTGTTCATTACCACGGATCCAAATAGGAAGAATATGTGGTCAAATGGGGCCTTATGGGGTACATTTCACTTGTTGAGGAAGGCAGACCGCGACGCCGGGAGTGCTGAAGCGTTCCATTCTTCAGCACGCATGTCTGGATGTCAGGCCGACGGTGCCTCCGGTTTGCCGGAGCGAATCTAACTCTTAACAGGAGGCGAGCCATGAAGACACGGCACCTTACCACGGCACTGCTGATTCTGATTTGTCTGGGGTCCGTCGCCCGGGCCGATGCCCCGCTGGTTTTCTGTCAATGCAGCGAAGGCGAATGGGGCATGGTGGGTCAGTTCTGGTACTACGTCGATTCCGCCAGCTATCCGATGATGGAATTCTCCGTCGGGACGAACGACCTGGATACGTCGAACTACACGAACGTCAATGTCCCCCCCGGCTGGAATTTTTCCGTCGTGCCGGAGGGCATGAGCCACGCCTGCGGCCTGTTCGCTCCTCATGGGGAGATGTCCGAGGGCCCCTGCTACAGCCTGACCGCCGGCCGCGCGCACTGGTGGACCGACGATCCGGCGCAGGCGATCGAGTTCTTTACGTTCGGTTACGACCACCCCTGGCGCGGCGAGGATGTCGGGTGGATATTGGTCACCCGCCGCGAGGGGTCGCCGCCGCAGTGGTACACCTTCATCGAATCGTGGGATTCACCGGTTGGGACAGGCTTCGGACCGCTGCACGGCCCCTGGGCTCCGCCGCCGCCGTGCTGGTGGACCTCGGACTGCGGCGAGACCGATTACTGTGCCAAAGAAGTGGGCGACTGTTGGGGTGAAGGCGTGTGTTTGCCGCGGCCGCTCATTTGCCCGCCGTGCTGGGACCCGGTCTGCGGGTGCGACGGCCAGACCTACGCCAACGCCTGTGTCGCGGCTGTCGCGGGCGAGAGTGTTGATTACTGGGGCGCGTGTGAGGGGACACCTTGCTGGTACAACGAAGACTGCGGCGAGAATTCGTACTGCTTCTTCGAGGAGTGTGCCCAGGAGACGGGCGAATGTCGACTCCGACCCGAGAGCTGCCCGGACGTATGGGAGCCGGTCTGCGGCTGTGATGGCATCACCTACATGAATGCCTGCTACGCCGCGATGGAGGGGATGAGCATCGATTATGAAGGCCCCTGTGAAGGCTCGTATTGCTGGTCGAACGACGACTGCGATCCCGATGACTACTGCTTCTTCCACGTCTGCGCCGCCGAGACCGGCGTGTGCATGCCGCGGCCGGAATCCTGTCCGGACGTTTGGGAGCCGGTCTGCGGCTGTGACGGCATCACGTACCCGAGCGCCTGCGTGGCTGCGCTGGAGGGGATGAGCATTGATTATGAAGGCCCGTGCGAAGGCTCGTATTGCTGGTCGAACGACGACTGCGATCCCGATGATTACTGCTTCTTCCACGTCTGCGCCGCCGAGACCGGTGTGTGCATGCCGCGGCCGGAGTTCTGTCCGGACATCTGGGACCCGGTCTGCGGCTGCGACGGCATCACGTACCCGAGCGCCTGCGTGGCTGCGCTGGAGGGGATGAGCATTGATTATGAAGGCCCGTGCGAAGGCTCGTATTGCTGGTCGAACGATGACTGCGATCCGGATGATTACTGCTTCTTCCACGTCTGCGCCGCCGAGACCGGCGTGTGCATGCCGCGGCCGATAACTTGCCCCTATTTGTGGGCCCCGGTCTGCGGCTGCGACGGACTGACGTATGCGAATGACTGCTTGGCCGCCTACTATGGCATGAGCGTGGACTTTCACTGGGCCTGCGACGCGGGCGACCTCGATGAGGACGGCGACGTGGACATGGTGGATTTCGAGGCGTTTACAGCGTGTATGTACGGGCCCGGCAACGGCATCCCGCTACCTTGCGAAAAGGCGGATTTGGATTACGACGTGGACGTGGATCTGCGCGACTTCCAGGGTTTCCAAGAGGTTTTCGATACGCCCGCGCCTTAAGTCGCGGAGTACTCCAACGACGGCTGCCAGAACAGCGGCGGGGGGGAGGAGCAGTGCGGCGAGGATGAGATCGAGCTGACCGCTATTAATGCTTGAAATGCCGCGTGCCGGTGAAGATCATCGCCACGTCGCGTTCGTCGCAGGCGGCGATGACTTCCTGGTCGCGTTTGCTGCCGCCGGGCTGGATGAGCGCGGTGACGCCGGCCTCGGCGAGGATGTCCGGCCCGTCGCGGAAGGGGAAAAACGCATCCGAGGCCGCGGCGGCACCCTTGAGCTGGTCGGCGTGCCCGTTCTCTGTGGCCAGCCAGGCCGCGATGCGGCAGCTCATCACGCGGCTCATCTGCCCGGCCCCGTTGCCGAGCAACATCCCGTCCTTACAGACCGTGATGGCGTTGCTCTTGGTGTGTTTGCAGATCAGCCACGCCAGGCGGAGGTCGTCCAACTCGGCCTCCGTCGGCTTTCGCGCGCTGACGACCTGCCACTGCTCTTCGTTGAGGCCGAGGAGGTCGCGGTTCTGCATGAGCACGCCGCCGGCGATGCGTTTGAAATCTAAATGACCGTGCGCGCTCGTGTAACACGGAAGGGCCGCGGGCTTCAGCCCGCGCGGCCTTACGCCCGCCGAACCGGCGTCAGATTCCGCACTGTCATTTAGTTCGCTGGGATCAGGCTCGATAACCATGTCGCCGACATCGAGTAGCCGGACGCGCTCGCCCCATTTCTTCCTGGTTCGGATCACTTGCACGGCGTCCTCGTCGAACGACGGCGCCAGCCAGACCTCGACGAAGAATCCGCCGGCCCCGGCGTCTTTGCCCCAGCGCTGGTAGGTCTCCATCACGGCCTCGGCAAATGTTGCGTCCACGTCGAAGTTGACCGCCAAGATGCCACCCATGGCGGCGTTCGGATCGCCGAGATAGGCCTTCTGGTAAACATCAATCGAGTTCTCCCCGACGGCCACCCCACAAGCGTTGGTATGCTTGATAAAGCAGCAAGTGAGTGTGGCACCGGCTTCCAGCCGGTGATCCGGAGGACCTTCCTCTTGTGTGG
>JAGMDK010000455.1 GCA_023128695.1 Phycisphaerae bacterium | reverse complement strand
GCCGAAGCCGACTTTTGCGGCGGACCGCTAAGTCTGTCAGCAAAAATAACCGTTTCGATCTGGCACGGCCCGCAAGCCGCGCGACGCTCTGATGGCGGGGCAGAGCCCGAGGGGCAGATATGCTAGATGATAGAGCCGCCATCGTCAGTGCCGGCGTCGTCGCCGGGCGGAGTAACGTCCTCAATGCCGCCGCCGGTGCTCGTCCCGGAATCACCGTCGGCGTCCGAGCCCGAACCATCGCCGGTCTCGGAGTCCCCGCCGTTCTCGTCGGCGTCCGTGCCGCCATTGTCCTGCCCGCTCTCGACCGGCGGGAGATAGAGCGGTGCGATCAGGTCCTTCAGGCCTTGCACGAAGGCGTCGGTCTGGAACGCCAGGGTAACTGCGCCGAAGAAAGTTGTCGCCCAACTCTCCAGCAAGCGCGCCTTGAAGCTGCGTTCCTCCGTGGATTCAATATCCTGGAAGCGCTCTTCCGCCTTGGGCAGACGCGCGATCGCGCCGCCGAAGGTCCGGCCGTAACGCGTTTGGGTCGAGGTAGACTCGTTCGTGGTCTTGTTGTTGATAGTTTTATTGGCCCCTTCGAGATCGGCGTATGCATCGCGGATAGCGAGGAGGTCCTCGATCGTGTATTGCGATCCTCCAGATGCAGAGGGGCCGCCGGTATCAACTGATGTTCCTCCGCCGAAGAGGTCCCCCAGGTTCCCGAGCCCGCCGAACGAATCCAGTCCGCCGGCGAGTGACCCGGCCAAGTCGAACAGACTGCCAAATCCGCCCGAAGAGGTGGAACCGCCGGTGTTGGCGTGGTCGGGCTGGTTGTCGGCCGCCGCGTTGCCGAAGCGCGGTCCATTGACCCGCAGGCCGATGAATTCATTGTGCCGGGCGATCGCCGCTTTGATCCAATTGCCGGGGGCCCGGGCCGAGACCCGGCCGGTGCGGGCGTTCTGCTGGGGCGACGCCGTCGTGAGATCATACGGGTCGCTCGACTCCGATTGCGCCCAGGCGGGATACACGAACAGGAGGACCGTCAAACTAGCCGTCGTCAAAAGCCGAGTCATGGACATACCTCTCTCTGAATGTGGCGATTATGATAGTCACCGCACCTCACATTCTATTATAGCGTAATCGGTAAAGCGCAGTTGCAACACAATCACAGGACAAAAAGGCGGCAAAAGATGACGAGACGCCGGCCGGGACGGAGCCCGCGAACGATGTTGGGAGGGGCCTGTATCATCTATCTCCTTATCCCTGCGTTAGTTACGAGCTGTGAGCGCCCGCCCCGCCCCGGCCCGGACAAGGCGCTGCTCGAAGACGGCGTAAAAATCACAATGGTCGGCCCGGCCCAGGGACACCCGCAATGGCCGGGAATCCGCGGCGGCGCGGAGCGCTATATGGCCGGCGTGCCGACCGTGAAAGTCGAATTCCTCACCCCGGCCGAGGATACGGCTGCGAGTCTGCGCGAGACGCTCTCACCCGTGCTCGAGCAGGAGCCACAGGCCGTTTGTCTGTACGTGACCAAAGGCTACGTGGGAGAGCGGGGCAAGCTGCGCGAGTACCTGAAGCTGGTCGCGCTGGAACAGATCCTGTTGGTCACCATGGGCGAGCCCTTCAAGGACACGCGTATTTATGGGCATGTCGGCGTGGACCTCCCGGGGGCGGCTGAGTTGCTGGGTGACAATGTGCAGCGCATCGCCGCCGGGCGACGAACGTATCTGCTCCTGCATGAGGACGGCGCCGAGCCCGTGGCGACGAATTGCTATCACCGCTTCATCAGTGCCGCGCGGCTCCATCATGACCAGGACTGGCACTTGCTGTGGGAGAAAAACGCTGCGGAGGGGGACCGTCCGTCGGCCGAGTTGGTTGCGGAGATGCTGGAACTGTTTCCGCACGCCGGCTTGGTCGTCACCCTCAGCCCCGAGGTGTGGCTGACCGCCGAGCACGGGTGGGGCGGCAAGCTGCGGAAGCTCAACCGCGGCTACTGTTTCACCACCCTGTCGGCGTCACCCCCGTTGTGGCACTGGCTCGGGACGCCTGAAGTCCCCGGCGACGCCGCGGCCCTGGTGGGCCCGCTGGACGGCGAGATCGGCTTCGCGGCGGTGCAAATGGTTGTGCGGGCGCTGCTGAGCGAGCGGCAGGCCTCGCCGACCCGCCGGATCGACTGCGAACTCGTCACGCCAAGCAACCTGCCCGATTTCGCCCGCCGCTACTCGGAGTCGGCCAATGGGCTGAATGTCGAGGAGTATCTAAGTGGAATGCTGGACGTATCGACACAGTAGTGCTCTGTCAGACATCAATTGAGGGGTGGGTGGGCCATCGCTTTAGCGGAGGGGGACACGAATGGGTTGATGATTCGCGTTCCGTGTAGCGTCCGGGCTCTGTCCCGGCTATGTGGCACGGCTGTGTCAGCCGTGGTATTCACGGCCGACACGGCCGTGCCACCCATCGTGGTATTCACGGCCGACACGGCCGTGCCACCCATCGATGGGGCACCCCGCACACATGATCGGGCGTTCGCGCACCGAGGGGCGAAATAACTGTGGTGAAATGGTATAATGAAGGTGGTTGATATTGTGCAGGGATGGATGCTTCGAAGCGCTCTATCTAAGGAGAAAGACCCATGACACTCGCTATCCGCGCTGCCCGGCTGAAACTGGCGACAGTCGGTCTGGTTTTGCTCGCCGCCGGTTCTGCCTGGGGACAATTGCGCGTCGCTACCTGGAACGTGAGCAACTATACCGGCGGCCGGGTGGCGGACATCCAGACGTCTGTTTACGCTTTGTACGAAAGCCGCTCGTTTTCGCCGGACATCATTCTTGGGCAGGAGTTCTTCGGGCAAAACGCGGTGAACCAGTTCCGGGACGCGCTGAACACGGCGGCCGGGAGCCCGGGCGACTGGGACGCGGTGTACGTTGACGGGGACGGCGGCTCGGAAGGCAACGTGCTGTTCTACCGCACCAGCCGGGTGAACTATCTGTCGAATTGGGTAGCCTCGCCCAGCAGCCTCCCGGCCGGCCCGCGCAAAGTCATCTGCTACAAGGTACGCCTGCAAGGCTACACCACCAATCGCGCGAACCTGTACTGCTACAACAGCCACATGAAGGCCGGCAACGGCGGCGACGACAAGGCCCGGCGGCTGGCGGAGGCGGAGAACATCCGGGATAACGCCGAGACGGTTATCAATCCGGCCTACCACTTCCTGCTGGGCGCGGATTTGAACATGTACACGTCGAGCGAGGCGGCGTATCAAGAGTTGACCGGCAGCCAGCCGAACAACGATGGCCGCTTCTTCGATCCGATCAACACGCCGGGCTATTGGCACGACAACAGTTACTATCGCTTCGTACATACTCAAGACCCCGCCACTACCTACGGCATGGACGATCGGTACGATCAGATGCTGGTGTCGCAGACGCTCGTTGACGGGGAGGGGTTCGAGTACATCGGTAACCCGGCGATTCCGTACAGCACGACCACCTGGGACGACCCGAACCATTCCCGCCGCTGCTGGGGGAATGACGGGACGAGCTTCAACCAGCCGCTCACCACCACGGGCAACACCATGGTCGGGGAGGCGATCGCGCAGGCCCTGAAAGACTTGGCAACCACGGCGGGCGGCCACCTGCCGGTGTACCTCGACCTGCGTGTCCCGGCCCGGATCGGAGCCGATGAGTCGCTCTACTTCGGCCAAGTCGAGCAGGGCGCCTCGGCCGAAGAGCTGCTGGCCGTGTGGAATGCCGGCGACGTGACCCTCTGGGGCGTATCCGGCCTCGCCGATCTGAGCTATTCGTTTTCGGCCAGCACCGGGTTCACCGCGCCGGACGGGACGTACGTTAGCAGCCCCGGCGGCCCGACCGAGCACTACACGATCACCATGGACACGTCCACGCCCGGCGTGAAGACCGGCACACTGACGATCAACGCCACTGGGGCGGATGAGACCAGCCGCGTGTTGCAGCTCACCGGGGAGGTGCTCGCCCCGACCGAATGCCCCGGCGACTGCAACTGTGACAGCGCGGTAAATTGGCGCGACATTGACTTCTTTGTCGCCGGGATGAACAACAACCAGCTCGGGTGGGAGGCCATGTTCCTGCCGGGCGAGCCGACGTGCCCTTATGCAAACTGCGACGTGAGCGGCGACGGCTTCGTCAACTGGCGCGACATCGATCCGCTGGTCGAGTTGATGAATACAACTTGCCCGTAGCGACGAACTGTGTCAGTCATTCGCCCCGGCCGGGCGCGGCCTTGCTCAGGGTGGGAACGTGGGAACGTGGGAATGTGGGAACGTGGGAATGTGTCAGTCATTTGCCCCGGTCGGGCGCGGTCTCGGCGGCGCGGATGACCATGCGTCCGGCGTGAGCGAGGAATTCCCGCGGCGGCTGAAAGCCGAACACGCGACCCACCTCTGCTCCATCCGGCTTGATGAACACCAGGGTCGGATACGAAATGATGTGATAGCGCTGTTTGAGCCTCGTGTTTTTCTGGGCATCGACGTTCAACGCCACGGTTTTACCCAGCAGCCACTTGATTACCGCTTCGTCTTTCCAGGTGACCTGATCGAGCTGCTGGCACGGTTTGCACCAGGTGGTGAAGAAGTCGACCATGACGACCTTGCTCTCAGCGCCTGCCTTGAGACAGGCGTCCTCGAAGCTGAGGTCGTAGAACGCCGAGCCCTCTTGCGGGGCCGCGGCCTTCAAGGCCTCAATCTTCGCCGCCCTGGTCTTCGCGGCCCTGGTCTCCGGAGACTCGGCCGGATCCTTGGTGCAACGCGGCAGGAGGCAACACACCACTAGCGCACAGATCATCAAGCAGCGGTGTTTCATCGCTGAAGCCTCCAGATATTCAATCCCCACTACCGTTTGTCCTTGAGCTTCTTCAGCAGGAACTCGATCACCTCGATGCATAGGTCGAACCCACGTAGTAGAGACATGCCGACCAGTGGGGCACCTTCAACAGCCGGCACAGCAACGCTGCGAGTCTGATCGTTCCAAGCGATTTCCGCCCTGTGAACGGGGAACTCTACCGTGCCGCCGTCGCCCAGGATAGCCTGTGTCGGCCCGGCGGCGATCCTCGTCCCTCAGCATCCACGAGCATGTCGCCGAACGACGCTGGTTCATTCCTCTTCGCCGTTCCTCGGGACAGGCTTGCCGTCGCGGACGACGACGTCCTGTCGACGATACACGGCTTTGTCACGGAGCTTCTTTGCCGGGTTCTTAACGCCGAATGTATGT
Organism: Phycisphaerae bacterium; assembly: GCA_023128695.1. GTDB lineage: Bacteria > Planctomycetota > Phycisphaerae > UBA1845 > Fen-1342 > JAGMDK01. The sequence continues at coordinate 3,069 of JAGMDK010000455.1, read as the reverse complement.
GTTCGGCCGCCACCGCTTACGCCGGCCTTGCTCTTCTCGTATTTCCAGTCGCTCTTCTGAAGAAAAACGACATCAACCCTCCAGATGATCACGGGTTTGCTTTGCTCAAGTGATTCGGTCGGGTCAACAAGATAACGCCAGATGATGTACCAGCCCGGATGATCGTAGTGGGACTGGATGGCCCAGGGTCTTTTGCTGGCCTTACTCTCGAGCGAGACGTTCGGCGATGGTTTTGGCCCCGAACCGCGTCGCTTGAGGTCCGGGAAGCGCTGTTGAGCAATGTCGGTATGCCGATGCTTCTCGTAGTTGCTGACAGCGTCCAGCGCGCGGGTCCCAAAGATGCCTACTACCGCACTGAATATGTTCGCTTGCTCAAAGTATATCTCCACGAACTCGGCGAGCCGCTTCTCCACGTAGTCTATCGCGCGCCGTATCGCAGAGACGTCAAGCCCGGGTGGCAGCGGCACGGAATGATCAAAATCACTCGCTCTTGCCATTCACGTCCTCGTTTGGTTCGTAACGCGCGAGTTGGGGAACGGCTTCTGTCGCTAACCTGAAGTACTCCGGATTGGTTTCCAGGCCGATGCTGTCAAGTCCGCAAGCCGATGCCGCCGCGACGGTTGAACCGGACCCCATAAACGGATCAAGGATAACGCCCTCGCCCAGCGGCAATGACGCCCGGACAATCTGCCGCAGAAAGCGCTGCGGCTTCAAGGAAGGATGCGGCGCGATGGAGCGTTCTCGGCCCCGGGCCGGCGAGGACTGTATCAAGTCGCGAAACGGTTCGTTCTCCGAGATGCGCCGTAGGCCGCCGGTCTTCCATTTTCGCAAATTGTCCCGCACACGACCTTCGCAGGGTTTACGAAACAGCCCCCACGGCTCCCAACACGACTTTGGCATAACGGAAACCTGGGAGAATTCTCGATGAGCGTTCTTGGGGCGATCACCTCCGCGCAGGGTGTGCACGACACGGATGATTTCCCCGCGCTTCTCGAAACCGGCCGCGATGAACGGCTCATAGACGAGCTGAGAGACGAGCGGGTTCGTGGCGATGAAGACGTGTGCCCCGGGAACCAGCGCTGGCAATAGCATGTTCGCCAACCGCTCGAAGAATAGCCGCAAATTGAGACGATCAGTCTGTCGAAGTACCGTAAATCGCGGCAGGGGGCTCCTACGGCAACCGTCGAACGAGGGCGGAATTCGCCATACTCCGCCGCGTCCGTTCTTCATCTTTTCCAGTTGATCGTTTCGATACTCGAGCAATCCGTAAGGCGGATCCGTCACGACGGCGTGAATCGAGTTCGGGGCGGCTCCCGTAAGCCATTCGAATGCGTCGGTCAGACAGAGCTCATAGCCACCGAATTCATCAGCGCTGTCCGGAGTGAACAGAGTAATATCGCGGAGAGGTCGCTTAGATCGCCGGTATTTAACGCTCTGCGTCACGCCATAGTCCTTTGATAAGACACCACCTCTTTGACCGAACAGCTTCCAAACAATTATGGCCGTTTCTACGTACAGTGTCAACGCTCAATCCAACCAGCGCTTATCCTTCAGCTTCTTGGGCAGATACGTCTCGGTGATGAAGCTGAAGTGCTTGTTGGACAGTGCTTCGAGCTCCAGCTTGACGCCCAGGGCTTCCATGTACTTGATCTCCCGCTGCCAGGCGTTCTTCTGGAACCAGGGGTAATTGCGAATCTCCCGCGCCCGGCGGCGGTCCTCGTCCGTCAGCGGCATCGGGACGTGGGCCGGGATGTCGAACCGCTCGGCGTCGCGGCTGCTCATGCCGATGAAGCGGGCCGCCGGGATCGCCATGCGTTGGCTCTCGAACGCCAGGTTGATCGAGCCCTGCTTGACGACGCTGTAGATGTAGTAGCCCCAGGGGTCGTTATCCACCAGCACGTACACCGGCAGCTTCAGCTCGTTGTGCATGCGAAACACCAGCCGCCGGACGCCGCGCGGGGGCTGACCGCCGCCGTGGATGATCATGCACTGCTGGCGCTCCCAGAAGCGATCCTTGTTAAAACGCTGCCAGATGGCGCCTTTCTCGATCAGCAGGATGAACTTGGCCTTGTGCTTGACGAATTGGATCACGTCGCCTTCGACGATGCTCGGCACGGCCCAGCCGCCGGAGCCCATCGCGGACAGCTCGATGCGGTCGCCGTTGTCGACGATGGTCATCGGGCCGACCATGGAACCCTTGGTCTCGGCGTGCACGCCCAACTCCTCGCGCAACGCGGCGACGGCGACCTCGATGTCCTCGATGATCGGGTCGGATTCGGACTGCTCGTTGAAGACGAGCTCTTTGCCGCTCTTGCCGTCGGGGGTCTTGATCGGCACCTTGAGGTTGTAGAACAAGTCACGGATGCTGGTTGAGTCGCCGGCGTCGATCAGCTTCTTGCACACCTCGGCCACCCGCACGGTCTGCATGAACTTCTTGGCTTGGCTGCCCTCGCCCTTGCGGCGGCCGAGCAGGCTGAAGAACGACCGCCGTTGCGTGCCGTCGAGCAGCTCGATGATGCCCTTTTTCTCGTTGAAACTCACGTTGCTGAGCGTGCGCGAGGGGATCTCCACGTACGGGTCATCGCGCTCATGGACCACCTGCACGATCCCCTTGGCCATCTTCCTGATTCGCTCCCCCGCGGCGGCCCGGTTGCGCCGGGAGGCGCGCTTCGAGCTCGTCTTCATGGAATGTTCAGCGGCGGAAGCCTTTGCCACCCGGGTCAAGGCTATCTTCGTTGTAGTTTTCGATCTGGCCAAGTCTCACTCCCTTGAAAGTGACCGTACATTCCTTCGTGCGGGCCGCCACAGGCAGTGCCGGATGACGTGTCGGAACGCCTACCTCGCTCGATACCCAGCCTCGGCGGGGGCGGGGCTGCTTGAGAATAGCCTCGCAGTCCACTGCTGGGAAGAGGAACCGGACACGTACTTGGAACTGCGCCGAGCCCGCAAGGTGCACGACGCATTCGGCGGGTCGGAAAATGTACCGGCCGGGCCCCGTACCGGCCGAATCACCGGCTGGAAGCCGGTGCCACAAGGGAATGTACCGGCCGGGCCCCGTACCGGCCGAAT